>JAYUWA010000273.1:0-5692 GCA_043753795.1 Bacteroidota bacterium
TGTGCCCATCTATAGAAAGACTAAAAACGGCTTACTATTTCTTGATGCCTTATTTCTTTGCATTCCCTGTATCGTTGATCTTCCTTCCGGTAATATATCGTACATCGAGCCTAGAAATAAAACAGTTGATTTAAAGAAGGCACCTAAAGAACACGACAGACCAATTTTACTTGCTATTGATAAAGCATCTTATGAAAACGAAGATCTTATTAAAGGTCGTGTAAATGGGATGACGAAAACACCTTCGGACAAAGGAGCAACAAGATCTATTGGTGATATTGACTACATAGAAAACACAATAATTGAAAGGCTTGAAAAAACATATATTGATGCTGTTACTGTAGCTTCGAACAATAATTCTAAATCAGGGATGAGCAAAGCTAAATTACGGGTGAAGCCTGTTATCAATTCACTGGACTTTACAGTGAAAGGAAAATATGTTAGGGCTTATGAAGGCACGCAATCAATGAAATGCACATGGAATTTTTTTCGTGGAAATGATGCCAAAGAAAAAATTGGTTCCATTGTTACAGATATAAAAATGAACAGAATAAAAGGAACCAACGGCACAATTCTGGATGATCTGATGGGAGAATCAATATCTGATTTGCTTTCTGTTGACACATTGTATGATTTCCTTGACAAGAATGAAAAAATATACTTGTCAGATACTAAAGGAGCTGAAATTAAAATCTCAGCTTCTCAAAAAACAACTTTTGATTCCAGAAAAGACATGCTTAAAAGCACTAAGGAAGGTGTTGTTACTGTATTGACAAAAGACGGTTTTGGCAGTGGTTTTATTATTTCTGCTGATGGTTATATAATAACTAATTATCATGTTGCAGATGGTCAGAAAAATAATATTCAGGTAAAATTAAATTCGAATATTAAATTGAAAGCAACAGTTGTCAAGAGCAATGAAGATTATGATCTGCTTTTATTAAAGATCGATGCAGATGAACTTTACCCGCTTTCAATGGGCAACAGTGATGCAATTGAGATCGGAGATCCTGTTTATGCAATAGGTACACCACTTGAAACAAGTCTCGGACAAACCATAACAAGTGGAATTGTTTCAGGAGTCAGGGAAATAAACAATATGAATTACATACAAACAGATGTAAGTATAAATTCCGGAAATAGTGGTGGGCCATTGATCAATGAAAATGGGGAGGTAATTGGTATCACAACAATGAAACTTTCAGGGAAAGGAATAGAAGGTATTGGATTCTGTATTCCTTCTAAAGTTGTTTTAGATAAATTAAATATCAAATTCTGATCTTCATTCTAATAGTCATCAATTTAAACCTACATGAAATTTAAGTTACTGCTTATTTGTATCGGATCTGTTTTGTTGTTACAAAACCCTGTTCATTCTCAAGGTCTGAAGATGGAAGTTTTTGGTTATACTTCACTTCATACATCCTATACCAGTACATTTTACTATGGATTTGGGTATGAACAAAATGTTGGAGACAAAATTTCACTCGCATTATCATACAGAAAAGGATATTCAGCTGATCCGGATTATAGCTCTGTTACTGAAAGATACAGTTTCATAGGTAACGAAAATGGCGTCAATTATGATGTCTCTTTTGAACTAGCAAGTATTTCCAGTTGGCATGAGTGGAATTATTCGTCAAAATATTTTTTTGACGACAATATGAGTGGTAGTTATTTTTCTACAAGCATCGGTTATTTAAAATCAGCTGTAGAATATGATGTCAAGAATTTATCAGTGGATTATGCACAAGTCTATTCTGCATTTGATGTTAGAATCGGCTATTTTAATCAGGACATAACTCTTATCCCGGTATCATTTGATTTTGGCACCAGAAGTGAATTTGATGGCTGGTATTATGACCTGTATTTAGGAGTTTCTACGTTACCATTTGGAAGCAAAAAAGAAATTAAGCCGCAATTTTTACATAACAGAGGTGTAGAGAGTTTATTCGTTCCTGTATCATTCCATATTGCATTCTCAATTGGTGTTAGTTGGGCCGATTAAATTTAATTTCAAACAATAAAAACTATAGCATGCATTTCAGATTTGTATTTATTATACTTTTTTCACTCTTAGGATATGAGATTTCAGCTCAGGCAATAAAATTGACGCTTGTAGAAAATAATGAAGTTCGCCGTACAAACACTAATAACTCTTCTTATGGAATTGGCTACGAACAGAATTTACACAGAAGGATCAGTATAGTTGTTTCCCCCGGATTTGAATTTCCAAGTGGAACTGATGATGAATTAAATTATAATTCAAGCAGAGGACTCTACCAATATGGAAATGAGATTACCACTATTGATTTTACAAGAAAGCATGCTACTAGTAAGCTAACTTTTGAATCTAGATATTTCTTTCGTGATAATGATGAAGCATCCTGGTATATGGCAAGTAAAATCAGTTTTCAAAAAAGAAAAGAAACAACAAAGATCCTGGACATTGGAGATTTGAATCAATCAGTAAATAGTTTTCATGACATTGAAGTATCAGGAGAGTATTCGCAAAACTTATTCATCACTCCATTGTCATTCACATTAGGACACAGAAGTAATCTTGAAGGATTTATTTTTGATTTTAACTTAGGCTATGCATTTCTTCCAAAAAATAAATACGAGCTTACGATACCAAACGGAAGTACTACAGACAAATCGATTATTTTCTATAGTAGAATTATCACTTTTGGCCTAAGTATCGGTTACGGATGGGCATCTAATTGATCAGAATGCTTTCCAACCTTGCGCCTGTAGCTTAACTTGGTTTCCTGATTTGTCGACCAGATGTAATCCTTCTTCCTTAGCGACCATATGTCCGACTATAGAAATATCGATATGCATGCGTAACTTCTCGTAATCAGTTTGCTTGATTGTAAAAAGCAATTCATAATCTTCTCCGCCGCTTAATGCACATACAGTAGGATCAAGATTAAACTCTCTTGCCTTTTCATACGTTTGCGGATCGATTGGAAATTTATCTTCGTATAAGGTACAACCTGTTCCGGATTGTTTACACAGATGCATAACTTCTGAAGAAAGTCCATCTGAAATATCGATCATTGCAGTTGGTAAAACACCAACTTGTTTTAATTTATCAATTATATCTTTTCGTGGTTCAGGTTTTAATTGACGTTCCAGAATGTAATCTGCATTACTTAGATCGGGTTGAATTTTCGGGTTCTCCAGAAATATTTTCTTTTCTCTTTCGAGAAGTTGCAGACCAACATATGCACCACCCAGATCTCCGGAAACACAGATCAGATCACCAACTCCGGCGCCATTACGGTAAACAAGATCTTCCTTTTTTGCTTTCCCTAGAGCAGTAACAGAAATGACCAGGCCGGAAGTCGATGATGTAGTATCGCCACCAACAAGATCAACTGAATATTTTTCACACGCCATTTGAATTCCTTCGTATAACTCTTCAATTGCTTCGAGAGAAAAACGATTTGAAATTGCAATAGCAACAATGATCTGCTTAGGAATTGCATTCATTGCATACACATCACTCAGATTTACAGATACTGCTTTATAACCTAAATGTTTTAATGGTTGAAAAGTAAGATCGAAATGAACTCCTTCAACTAACATATCAGTTGTAACAACAGTCATTTCGTTACCGTTATCAATAACAGCAGCATCATCTCCAATCCCTTTTATACTTTCCGGATTCTTTAATTCAACTGCTGATGCAATGTGTTCTATTAATCCAAACTCCCCTAAGGAACTAAGCTCTGTACGGTTTTCTTTGTTTTCAAACATGAAGCAAAAGTAGTAAAAAATTGGGAAGAAGTATTGGGAACTGAGAGTGTGAAGTGTGGAGTGTGCAATGCGCGTACTTAAACCAAGTGGCGTTTTTTGATCATACCACCCTTTGTATCTTTGATACTATGGGTGATAAGGAAAGCTCTCGTATCAATTTTATCTACTTCCGCTTGTAGCGTCGACATTTCCAGTCGGGTTACAACAGAAAAAATTATATCGACTTCAGTTAATCTGTGGCCATGAGAACCATAACCACCTTTACCTTTGTATACTGTAACTCCGCGACCCAATTGTTCAGTGATCATTTTTCTGATTTCTTCACTTCGTTCAGAAATTATTGTAACACCTGTATACTCTTCGATCCCTGAAATAATATAATCAACAGTTTTGGCTGCTGACACATAAGTAAGAATAGAGTATAAAGCTTGTTCAAATGAAAGTACAAAAGCTGCAACAGTGAAAATAATTATATTAATGATAAGAATAATATCGCCAATAGAAAGTACTGACTTACGCGTGATACTTAAAGCCAATACTTCTGTTCCATCGATCACACCTCCGCCGCGCATAGCTAGTCCAATTCCGACTCCCAGAAAAAATCCGCCAAAGACAGCAACAAGCAATTTGTCGTAAGTTAGAGTCGGATAAGGAATAAAATATAAACAAATGGCAAGCCCTGCGATTGCTGTGAGTGACTTTAGTGCAAACGTTCTGTTAATTTGTTTATATCCCAGATAGATAAATGGTAAATTTATTACCACGATCAAAACCGATAAACTCCAGCCGGTAACTTTTGACACCAGAAGACTGATACCCATAACACCACCATCAATAAATCCATTAGGAAGCAGAAAACCTTTTAGCCCAAGTCCTGCGCTGAGCATTCCTGCAACTATCAAGAAACCATCAAGGATCTGTGTACGTGCGTGACGTTTAAATGATCTATAATCCTGTTTACCTGCCCTTCGAAAGATCTGTCCTTTCTTTTTAGCTCTGCTCTTAGCATAATTTATAAAAAGGGATTGATAAATTGGATTCATTTAAACCAAACTTAAAGAGAATCTTTGCTATAAACAAGGAGTCTCTCAAATTAAAAAAAATCAGACCGCTACTTTCTGCTTTGCCATTAATGATTCGATCTCTTCGACTTCAACAGGAATACCGGCCATCAAGTCAACCGGTCCTTTTTCGGTAATAAGAATATCATTTTCAATTCTGATTCCAAGGTTCTCTTCAGGAATATATATTCCCGGTTCACATGTAAAGACCATACCAGCTTGCATCGGCAGATATCGGTTACCAATATCATGAACATCCAATCCAAGAAAGTGTGATGTACCATGCATAAAATATTTTTTATACAGAGGCATTTTCGGGTCTTGCTTTGCAACTTCTCCGGCATTGAGTAGACCAAGTCCAATCAATTCCTTCTCCATTACTTTACCAACTTCTTCGTGATATTTTGGAATTGTATTTCCAACTACTAACATTGATGTAGCGGCTTTCATCACTCTCAATACTGCATTGTAAACATCTTTTTGTCGTGCTGTAAATTTTCCGTTTACAGGAATACTGCGAGTTAGATCAGCAGCATAATTTGCATACTCTGCACCAAAATCAAGTAAGATAACATCGCCATCCTTACATTCCTTATTGTTATCATTATAATGCAAGACATTTGCATTTGCACCACTTGCGATTATTGGATAGTATGCATGACCATTTGCGCGATTACGAATGAATGTTGCAGTGATCTCTGCTTCTATTTCATATTCCATTATACCGGGACGGACTGTAGCTAATACGCGACGAAATGCTTTATTCGTAATCTCAACAGCTTCTCTTAGCAAAGAAATTTCAATTTCACTTTTTATTATTCTCAATCGCGCCATTACTTGCCCTGATCGCTCATAGCGGTGATTTA
>JAYUWA010000274.1:0-1797 GCA_043753795.1 Bacteroidota bacterium
CACATAATACAATAGAGAAATTAAAAGAAGTATATAAACAGGCTCACCCACGAGCTTAAAAAATCAGGAGGATTTCTATGAAAATCAGAGTACAGTCAATTCATTTTGATGCAGACAAAAAATTGTTGCAGTTCATTGAAGAAAAAGTAGATAAACTTGTTCATTTTTACGATCAGATCATTGGTGGTGAAGTGACATTGAAAGTTGATAAGGCAAGTGACAACAAAAATAAAATTGTTCAGATTGTCATTCAGATTCCGGGAAATGATATTATTGCTAAAGAACAATGTCATTCCTTTGAAGAAGCCACAGATCTTTGTATAGAAACACTTTCCCGTCAGATCAAGAAATACAAAGAGAAACTAAGAGGAGTTTAACTAAAATAAATTGTAAGATATGTAATGGAATTGCGCTAACCCCGTTCTAAACGGAGCGTAATTCTATTGTATTTAAGAACCAAATGAAAGGCATTTTTTCAGTCATATTCACATTTTTTTGCTTAAGCATTCTCAATGCTCAGGCTGATCGCAATTTTAATGTGGTCAACAAAACTGTGATTACTTTTAATGACACCTTGCAATTGCATTTTCTTCAAGATTCAACAATGCACACGGAAGGGTGGGATACTCTCCCGCAACCGGTTTTCTGGCGCGATGTGATCAACATGACCAGCGATACCTGTATCGTTAACATTTCATATTGCAGAAAACCGATCAATCGTGTTAACCGATCTTTATGGATGAGCCAGACGGAACCAGAAAAACTTTTTTACAAGGATAGTCTCTGCAAGATCTATGATATTGAAAGTACCGATCACTTGTATGTGACTGCCGGTAAAGGTGAGTTCTATGAAGTGAAGAAAGTTCTACCAATTATCAGTAGAGCAATTACTGCATTTGAAAAAAATAATACTGACCCATGGTATGCTCAGGCTATCATGCTTATTGAAAGTCCGGGAAAGCTGAAATCAAAATCATCAGTAGGAGCGAATGGACCTTTTCAATTGATGAAATCAGTTGCAATTCGCTATGGACTGAAAGTTAACAAGTATGTAGATGAGCGTTCGGATATCGATAAGTCAGCGAAAGCTGCTGCAGCATTGATCAGGACAAGTTGTATTCCGTACATCAGAAGATTTCTTGATGAAAAGGGATTAACGTATCGTGAGACTGATCTGTGGTTCCGCTTACTTGTACTTCATGCTTATCATGCAGGTCCGGGTAATGTACGTTGTGTTATCGATGCAATTAATCCCACTGAAGGTGGAATAAAACTTTTTGAAAAAATCTGGCAAACAACCTGCGGAGGTTTTAAAAATGAATCACAGAATTATTCGCAGATCGCTTTGGCGTCTCTGATCAACTTCAATAGTTTAATTGAACAAACCGGAGACACTGTATTCCTGGTCAAGGGTGATGTGATCATGAAAAATTACGACAGAAAGAAAATGAAGCCTTGGGAAGCATTCGATTATCTGAATACTTGTCTGGAGACCTACGAGAAGGATTTTATCGACGATGTGATCCCGTATGACTACTTCCTGAAGAAAGTGACTTTTATCCGTAAAGAGTTTGTTCATTTGGCGTCTGTTGTTACCCAATCGCAAAAAGATGTCGTGCTTCGTAAATATCCTGCAAGCGAGATACATGTGAATAATCTTGCTAATCAGTTGACCAAAAGACAACGGTATGAAGATGCCATCAAGATGTTCAAACTGAATCTGGATGAGAATCCGTCCAATCTGACGTCACTTGATAGTCTGGCAAAACTTTATCGCATTACCGGCGATCACAAAAA
>JAYUWA010000275.1:0-5675 GCA_043753795.1 Bacteroidota bacterium
CTATAAACTTATTTAAATTAACTTAGTTCAATAATATAGACTCTGCAAAATGAAATCTACTTCCCTGCTTTTGTTTTTCTCCCTCCTCTCAATCCTAACCCAAGCCCAAACCTGGGCCCCGCAGGGCGCAACATGGTATTACGAAATTGTACATCCATTCAGTCCTTTAGTAACTTATGCCAAATATGAATCGGTCGGAGATACTGTTATACTTGGACAGAATTGCAGTACCATCAGACTAACTGCAGGTGCTACATTTGGCTTCATGGTTGGCAGAAGTAATACTGCTTACACTTATGAAATGAATGGGAAGATCTATGTTTATAATCAGGGAAATTCCAATTTTTCGTTGGTCTATGATCTTGCCGCAGACTCCGGAGATACGTGGACCACTACATGGGACACATGCAGCTACCAACGGCTGATACTTCATACAGATTCTATTGTGGTCAACGGACATACTTTAAAAACACTTTCGTACGGATCGTCTACGATCATTGAACGGTTCGGGGGTGACAGGACTCTGTTTGAGGTACTGGGTGAAGTCAGTTGTGATCCTCCGGATTCAATCATTGCCGAACTTCCGTTTGTACAGCGGTTAAGATGTTATCAGGATTCTGTGATCGGATTGTACTCTACCGGAATTGCTACTTCATGCGATTTTATTACTTCTGTTCAACAGCTCACTCAATTTGAAAATTTCGGAACGTTGAGCCCTAATCCTGCGTCATCAACTATTAACCTGCAGATAAAAAACAAAGTAATTTCTGAATTATCATTTTCGATTTATAATTGTGTTGGACAGAAGATGAAATCAGGAAGTATTAAGAATGAAAATACTTCTATCGATCTTACAGGATTTCTACCGGGAGTTTATTTTCTAAATATCACTGATAGCTCCGAAATGAATTGGAATGAAAAATTTATTGTTGAATAAACATCATTTTGCTGGGCCCTTAATGGCCCAGCAAAATGATATTCAAGAAATCGCCTTCTTCGTCATCATCCCAATAAACTCTTCTTTCTTCCTTCTTGAAATCTCGGCAACGGAATTATCACTCATATGAACAAAATATCCATCCAAACGACTGAAACGTTTTACATGTTTCAAGTTGATCAGATGCGAATTGTGTGAGCGGAAAAAACCGTATTCGTGTAAGAGGTCTTCGTACTCTTTTATGTTTTTTGTGCCGGTAAATTTTTCAATGGCGGTGTGGATGTGTGTGTAGGCTCCGTCGGCATGCAGACGAATGATCTCTTCCGGTAATAAAAATGCATAACCGTCTTTTACCGGAATTGCAATTTTGTATGTGGATGTTGTATTGAGATTTTCTAAAAGTGCATTGTATTGTGATGGACCGTTCTCTTCTAATTCATTCGAAACTTTTTCTACTGCACGGACTAAGTCATCGGTGTCGATCGGTTTTAAAATGTAATCGACTGCTGAAAAACGAATTGCTTTGATCGCATAGTGCGCATGTGCTGTTACGAAAATTATTTTGAAGTCGATGGCGGGAACTCTTCGCAACAAATCAAATCCGGTTCCATTTGGCATTTCGACGTCGAGGAAAACCAGTTGCGGTTTGTTTTTGGAAATAAAATCGAGGGCTTCGTCGACTGATGAAACTTTGCCTACAACTTTTACCGTCGGACAATATTCTTCCAGTAACTTGGAGAGGCATTCGTGGTTCTTTTTTTCGTCGTCGACGATGAGGGCGGAGATCATGTGGGGGCGTGGTCTACTATTGTTTTTTCTTTCCCAAAGAGTTGCGCAGATTTCGCAAAAAATCCGCAGAGATCTCTGCGAGATCGAATTTACTTTTTACACTACATTTTATCAATCAATTTTATACTTAAGAAATATATATTTATTCCGCAGGAATTTCTGCGGATTTTCTGCGAAATCTGCGCAACTCTGCGGGAAATAAAACACACTCAAACAAAGCTAATCCAATTCCCCTGAGATTTGCAAATTAAATCTCAACTTCTACTCTTGTTCCTGATAAAGTACCATTTTCCGAGCGCAGATCGCGGAAATCGGCTTTGATATTCTTCCTGAAAAGCTTGTTGTAGGCCTCGATCCGCTGGAAAACAAACTTCGTTCCGCGCGATTCGTGCGGCTCGCGGTTTTTGATGTTCCACTCTCTGGCTTCTTCGAAGCCTATTCCATTGTCTTCGATTGCTATCAGTAAGTTCTCGCCTTTCCTGCGGATATCAATAATGATCCGGCCTTTACCTTTCATCTTCGAAATACCATGCTTGATGGAATTCTCAACGAATGGCTGTAATAACAACGACGGCAATTCATAATCGGAAAGTTCTATGCCTTCCTCGCAATCGATCCGGAATTCAAAACCACTTTCAAATTGTTGCATTTCAAGATCGACATAATTGCGAAGTGAATTCAATTCGGCTTCCAATGATACAACTTGCTTGTCTGAATTGTCAAGGACATATCTTACAAGTTTCGAAAATGAAGTCAGATATTTTTCCGCAGATTTTAGATCATGACTTTGCATGTAAATGCGAATCGAATTCATGACGTTGAAAATAAAATGCGGATTCATTTGCGCGCGAATGGCTGTTAACTGCAATGATGCCTGCATTTGTTCATTCTCCAACTTCTCTCGTAACTTTCTTAATTGACTTTTGTAGTAAACGAAAACTATAGCAGTTATCAAAAGTGAAATTCCAACTTTAAACCAAACTGATTGCCACCATGCCGGACGAATTACAAAATCAAAACTCGCTTCCGCATCACTCCACACACCGGATTTATTCATTGCCATAACACTGAAGTGATAACTTCCGGGAGCAAGCGATAAAAATTCTACTTCGCGATTCATTGTTGTCGATGAAATTGTGTCTTTATCATGAACCAACAAGTACTTGTAAGAAATTTTTTCGAAGCTCTTAAAAGAAATTGCATTGAAACTGATCTGCAGGTTATTTGAATCGTATGGAAATGTTAGGTCTTCTAAATCGAGAAACTTTTTTGTATTGATCTTTAACCCGGAAATATAAATCTTGGGTGATATAATATTTGTAAAATCGGCTTTCGAAGAAAAAAACGAAATGCCGGAATTCGTTGCAACATAAACTGTATCATTCAAAATTGCGACTTCACTGATCTCGTCATTCAACAATCCATCACTGTGATGAATGTTTGTAATCTTAAAGTGCATAGAATTCAGATCATCAAAACTTAAATGACTTACTCCTTTATTTGTTGCTACCCAGACATCATTTTTTGAAACGGTCATTCTGCCAACAAGATTACTTGCTAACCCTTTCCTTTCATCAACTGTAATTACAGAATCGTTTACAACTATTATTATTCCTTTCCCTTTCGTAGCAAAAAGTAGCTTATTCCCAATTTGCTTTATGTCATCTACACGTACCTCTTCAAATTCTTTCAGATATGGTGTTTCTTTCTTTAGACTTTCATCATAATAAAAGACTCCACGGTTGCATCCAATAAGAAGCCGACCATCAGTAGTTTCAATAATAGTGTTTACACGTTGTGAAAGAATGGAGCTCACATAGATAGAATCTGACTTTATTGAAAGAATGAATGATGATCCCGCTGAATAAATGTCACCATTTTTCTTTTTAAAATATTCGGTCTTTACACCGATCGGGTCACCTATTTTATATACATTAAATTTTCCCTTATCAATGTTACCTGCATAATATCGGCTAACATAAATAGCAGGATCATTTGGAAAAACTGTCAAGTCAGTTATCGGTAATTTCTTGGCTATATCGTTCTGCTCATAAATTGTTTTTACTTTTTGATTCTTCATTTCTACTATGGCTCCTGTCCAGCAACCTATGTAAAGTTTACTTATAAAATCTGTAGCCAGACTGGTTGGTTTTTTTATCGAATCAGAAAACTCAATGCTTTTAATCTTATCATCAGGCAGGTAAAATACACCGTTCTCTAATGTTGTAAACCAATATCCATTTTCATTGTCCTGAAAAATTGCAGAGATCATATTTCCCTTTAAAAAAAGTTTTGAGAAATTCTTCCAGTCTTTTTTTTCATAATAGAAAACCCCTTCTTCAGATCCAACCCATAGATTCTGATTGTCGTCTTCCAGTAATGCGAAAATGCTTCCCGACAAAGTGAAAAGCTTCTCTACTCTACCATTTTTATCTACAAAAAATGCTGAGCTGCCAATTGAAAAAATAATTTCATCGGTACTCGTTCGTCGAAAAGAAAGTCTGCCAAATTCGCTCGTTACAATTTCATACTGCCATTTATTATTTCCGAATCGATGATTTACACGAGCTCTTGTACTATAACCATTCACACCAAGTATCGAATTGACACTGAAATTTCCAGGGTATTCATTAATGAAATAATTTGAATCAAGTTGAAAGCCGATAGAATCAATGAAATTGTACTGCCCTTTGTTATCAATAGAAAAAGTTCCCTTTCCTCTGAATGAAACAATGACTTTCTCTAAACTGTCAACATAAAAACCATTTGGAATTCTGTTTTGCGAACTTTTTAAAAGCAAATCATTGTATTTATATGGAATCAATTTTTCGTCCTGAAAATAAAAGACACGACCTGAATAAGTGAACATCCACAACCGACCACTGACATCCACATGCAGGTAAAACACTGTATTGTCTGTTAAGCCATCTTGTGTAGTAAACGTCTTGAATTCATACCCATCATATCTGACTACACCTCTGTCCGTACCTAACCAGATATTGCCATTCTTATCCTGGAGAACCGAATAAAGTTCACTACTCGACAGCCCTTCTTCTGTAGTAAAATGTTTGAACAAAGGAAGCGCATCCTGAGCCGCTACCTGTGAAGCGAAGGCGAATTCCAGGCAAAAAAGCACAAACAAAACCCAAAACCTCGCAGTTGACGACATAAAAATTGTCTTTGCGTAAATATGATGAAAAATAAGATGTAAGTCAACCCCTGAATTCTAACGGTGGATTAAAAATCCACAGCTCGGTAGCACAGGATCACAGATCCTACGCAGCATTGTCCACGGCTCGGTAGCATTGGGTTTAAAATCTTATGCAGCATCTTCCATAGCCGCCATCACTTTTCATTTTTCACTTTTCATTCCTTCTAATCGAGTAGTATAACTCATCCAACAATTCACCATTTTTCAAAAGGGTTCTTTCAAACTTACATTCAAATTTAAAACCGGCTTTTTCTAAAACGCGTTGTGATGCAAGATTGGTTCCAAATGGTCGCGCGAAAATTCTGTTAATGTCGTAAGTGTTGAAACCGAATTCTGCAATTTGTATAATTGCATTTGTAATAATTCCTTTGCCCCAAAAATCTTCTGCAAGCCAATATCCTAATTCGGCATTTTTTCTTTCTATGTCTTCTTTTGGATGTAAACCGATTCCACCAACTGCTTCACCGTTTACATCGATTGCGAAAATGTGAATGGGATCATCCTTAGTTGCGAATGCAATGAATGTTTCTCCGGCTTGGCGTGTGTATGGATGCGGAAATTTATCGGTCATGAATTTCGCAATGTTGATGTTGTTGGCATACTTTACCAGACTGTCGATGTCGTAGGGATTCCAGGGGCGGAGGGTGAAGTTCATTTGACAAAGTAAACAAATTTGCGGGAAACAAGAACCGGTATTATTTCCCGCAGAGTTGCGCAGAACACGCAGAAAATCCGCAG
>JAYUWA010000276.1:0-5674 GCA_043753795.1 Bacteroidota bacterium
GTCCCGTCTGAAAGATCAATTGAAAGCCAGTCAGGTAGTCCGTTTGAATCAGCATATCGGATTGCGTTTGAAATGATAGCAGCATTTGCATTACTTGTATCATAGTAATCAAATCCAACAAACATAACTCTACCGCTACCATAATCACGATAGGATACAACATCATAACCATTATAACTTACCAATTCTACTTTATCTGAGTTAGTAATGTCAAGGTAAAAAGTAGAGTTTGCAACTGCAAATGTAGCAGTAACATTTTCCATATAATCGTCCGTCGTATCGTTTACAATACAATTTCCGCCTGAGTTAATATTACCAACATATGTACCGGCAAATAGACCCATGTCAAATACACGATTCTGATATCCTGTTCCAAATGCTCCGCAAACAATAACCACACCACCATCATTTGCGAAATCCTGAACAACCGATGTTATCGACGCATAATATCCTGCTGAATTTTCCTGTTCAGGGAAAAGAAGAATATCATAGTTAGATAATAAACTTTGAAGCACTACCGGATCAGTTGTAAATGTTGAATCAAGTGTATAACCTGTAAAACGAGAATTGATTGCATCGATGGTATTTGGATATTCACGAGACAAATCAACACCGTACAACATTGAAAGCACTCTTCGTGTACCACTATTACTACCTCCATTTATTTCGAAATCAAGATCACTTCCACCTCTGTTGATCACCCAGAGTGGAATTGTGATAGAATCGTTACACGCATTTAGATTTGAAGTTATCGTTGAAGGATAAAAATCAATAACCGGAGCAGCACCTGCAGCCCCGGTAAGACATATATTCTGCACGCCATCATTTGTATTCAGAGTAAGATTTCCTGAATAGGAACCGATCGACTGCGGATTGAATGTCACAATCAAAGGCGCAGATCCGCCGTTAGGAATGGAGAAAGTTGACGGTGAAAATGTAAATGCAGCTTCTGAACTTATGATCGACGAAACCGTAAGTGTATCACAACCCGTATTCATAATAGTTATCGTATCTCTATCTGTACCGAATTGCATAATGGTACTGAACAGAGAACATGAATCTGAAAACACAACATTAGCAGAACCGGAAACTGTAAATTGTATCGGGAAACTAATTGTTGGAGTTGTCGGGTCATTTGAGTTGACAGAAAACTGTGTATTGTATGTACCTGCCGGCATTCCCGCTGTATTGATGGTTACATAAACAACAGTCGATGCTCCTACATTGACTGTTCCTGATGTCGGTGAAACAGAAAGATAATCAGGTAAAAAAGAATTTGACGTTGAATTTCTGACAGCATTCGACATAATTCTATCAGCATAAACATTAGATAAATAAAAATCAAATCCAATATAGATCACTTTACCGGAACCGATATTTCTGTATGAAACTACGTCATAAGAATTGTAGCTTACCAGTTCAATTCTGTCGGAGTTTGTAAAATCAAAATAATTGGAAAGATTCGGTGAGGCAAAAGTAAGTGGCAACTGATCTGTAATTGCATCAGTGGTGTCATTTGTAACCAATAATCCACCTGTTGTAGTAGAGATGTAATTTCCTGCAAACAAATTCATATCTGCCAGGCGCATGTATGAGCTATTCACAGAAGTACCACATAGAATAACTGTGTTACCGGCATTTAAAAAATCATTTACAACATTCGTCAGCGGTGAATATATGGTCGTCAAACCCGATTCCTGTTCAGGAAACAAAAGCACATTCATTCCTGCTAAGGCCGACCGAAGCGATGCCGAGTCAGTACCTGAAAATTGTGCGAGCGTATAATTTGAGAATGAACTTGCTATTGCTGCAATTGTGTTCGGATATTCAGTCGCCATATCAGCACCATAAACAAAAGCAAGGATATTAACTGTGTCTGATGCTGAACCTAAACCATCGATTTCAAATTCCATTTGTCCGTTGCCGGAATTTGAAATTGTAATCGGTACAACAAGTGAATCACCACAAGAAAGTGCGGTATTAATTGCTGCAGGAGATACGTTTATATCAGGTGGCAACTGAACATTGATCGTTCCAAAAGTTGTATCGATCGTAGAGCAATTTGAAGCGATCAATCGCACCTGATAAGAACCGGATGCACTGTAAGCATGCGACGGATTCTGTAAAACAGAAGTTCCGCCATCACCAAAGTCCCACTGCCAGTTCGATGGTCCATTCGTTGAATTATCTGTAAAGTCTACAGGTGAACTTAAAGGCGGAGTAATAGTACTCGCTGTATAAGCTGCAACAACCTGAGTTGAGCTGACAATATTCGAAGCCCATGATGCAGAAAATCCGGGATCAGTAACAGAACCATCGGTATCCCAAACAATATACATCTGTCCTGAATTCGCAGTAACAGGCGGTGGAAAACTGCTTCCGCTAATGTTCATCAACAAAGTTCCCGAAGTGGAAGAACCATCATATACACTAAGGTAATCGTAACCACTTTCAGTATTGAATGATGCAAATGTCAACGTAATACTGATTGCACATCCGGGATTGATAAGCAACGTACAAAATTCGTTGTCTTGATAATCACCTGTCGGACCACCGGAATCATATAGCTGACCATTTGGTGCAACAGTAGTTGTTGGACCGCTGCACATATAGACTTGACTCACTACATCGATATAAGTAATTTTAGTAATGCTGTCATTTCCGAAGCTATTGGATACAACCAATGTTGCAGGATAAGTTCCAACAGTACTATAAGTCACTACTGGATTTCTTTGTGTTGATGATGAAGGAGTACCGCCGGGAAAAGTCCATTGCCATAAAGTTGGTGCATTTATACTCAAATCATAAAATGTTGTTGACGAGCCCGGATTGATCAAAGTATCCTGAGCGTAAAAATCAACAACGGGAGCAATGGTATTAGCAGTGAAAGTCACAGTATAATCTTCTGCCTGTCCATTTTGCAAAATGCTGCATGATGTATAAGCAGTATTAGAACTTATATCAGTGCTTACGCGCATCCGCAATGGAGTGTTAAGAACTGCAGTTGTTGGAGTCGACACCACACCTGAATGATTTCTTATCCGTGCCATCGACGAAAACACTAATTCTGTTGTTGCAAATACACCATCATTATTATAATCGATCCAGGCTTTTACGTTTTCGCTGGTCTGAGTTGATGTTAAAACGGAAATAGGAACTGCATCACCGGCAGTAAGTGTTGTGTTATAAGTACATGTAAAGTCTTTATAACCTTCAGTTGCTTCCCCGGAGAGTGAATTGATCGTTCCAAAATGAAATTCTCTAATTCCAATGTTGCAACAATTTGAAGTATTTCCCGGAGTACAATTCGCTGTGATCGGTCCGCCGCCATTAGAAACATCGATATAAGAATTCAGCACTAAAGTATCACTGGTAGAACAAGCTGTTGAACCACTAGCATACAATGTAACTGTAAAACTTCCTGCTGAAGTATATGTATGAGAAGGGTTGGCAGAAGTTGATGTACCACCGTCACCAAAATTCCACAGGTAAGTTGTCGAATTCAAACTTGTATTTATAAAATTCACTGTTGCAGGTAAAACACAAAAGTCAAGTTGCGGTGCTGAGAACTGTGCGATAACAGCATTAGAAAACACTGCTCCTACTCCAACTGCATGCCACGCATTTGTAACTTCTATTACTTGTGAAGAACAATTTCCGAATAAATCAATGGCAGCCTGAATAGAATAAAAACGTGCATCTGCAAAATTTGATGATGGTGTAAGATAAACAGTCAGGTTTCTGAATGCAACTGCACTTGCATCTGTCATCCCGATATTATTTACAGTATAAGCATCACTGTTATCATTTGTTCCAACTCCTCCGTTGCACAATAAGTAATACCAGAAATTCTGAACACCACTATCATAATGCACGATATCACCGAAGTTCCAGTATAAACCACCATATGTATCTGCACATTGAAATTCATTTGGATCGCCCATATTTCTGAAAGGCGTCAAAGTCACACTACATTGTTCTCCCTCAAGGAAGTTTGCGGTTGTTGGATTGAGAGCATGATCAATTGTAATTCCCATCACATCGCTGAACGATTCATTCAACGCGCCGGACTCACCGGAGTAAATAAGTCCTGCCGTAAATTCAGTAAGTCCATGAGTGATCTCATGTCCGACAATATCTGTTGTAGTTAACGGTGTATAATCAGTTCCATCACCATCACCATATGTCATTTGACTTCCATCCCAGAAAGCGTTGACATAATTTGTTCCATAGTGAACATAACTTCTGATTTCAAAACCGGCATTATCAATTGAGTTTCTTCCAAAACGCGTAAAGAAAAAATCGTACGTTGCTTCTGCTCCAACGTGAGCATCATAAGCATAACGATCGAGCGTAGCAGACTGCCAGTTATTATCTGTATCAGTAAAATCTGTTGCTCCCGGATAGTTACTTCCGTTATTCAGGTTCAGCGTCTGGATTCCATTTCCTCGACCTGTTTGTCTTAGTCGGTATAAACTTGCGCTTTGCTGATCAGCAGTAAGTGGTCGAACGCCACAATAAGCAGTAGTTGCTGTTCCAACAACATCAGCAGTATGGATTCTGTTTACCTGAACAATTTCTTCACCGGTCTTTGCATCGATAAATACCCAGGCACGTTTATATTCCGGTTCATGCGCATAGATATCAAATTTGTATGCGAGCCGGAAATTATTGTTTACCGGATAGATCACAAGTTCACCGGCTTGTTCCATTGATTCAATACCCCCATTGTGTTCGTCTTTGTACAAAGTCGCAGGAAAATAATCCAGTGCAAGATCAAATGCATGTGAACGGGATATTCCCGGACTCACGTCTAAATTTTTCACATCGTATACTTCTCCATTTGCAGATTCCACCAGTCCGCCTTTTACGTGAATATAAAAAACTGCATATTCAACAGGAACAGAATTATAGTATTGTTTGAAACGATTATGTTTCATCTGAATATTATCGTATTCCGATTTCAGAAGTGCAAAAGAATTTCCCGGTGATAGTTTCAGAACAGTTTTTTCCAGCCACAACTGTTGTTCCGATTCAGAGAACCGGTTGTTTACATTTAACTTAACAAAGGAAACTGTTTTGCGATTTTCGTCGAGCCGGACAAGATTAGCGCCATGAATTAATTCAGCGGCTTTTGTGTTTTCGAATATCTGTGCTTTAGCATTTAAAATAAAGCAAGTAAAAATTAAAACGAATAATCTAATGGGAGACTTCTTCATTGAAAATTGGGTTAGTGTTAGTGAGTATTCAAATGTAGAACTATTTCTAAAACCACAAAGCGATTAGGGTCAGGGTTTTGTAAAAAGGGGGGAAATGGGGGTGAATAAACAGGAAATGAGTGTTGAAAGCAATAAATTCAAGTAAAGTAAGAGAACTGATTGCCTTTAAAAGTTATATGTAAATTTTCTATGCAGAAATATTCTTAATATTTTTGTAGCGTATATTCTTTTACCTCACAAGAATCATCATTTAATACTTCGCTTGATTTGCTTTAAAAAAAGAATTTATTATTTCCGTAGTAAGTGTATCTTGTAAACAAATTCAAACCGTTAAAATTTCATTGATCAGTTATAAATGCAGAGATTATTTTTATTACTCTTATTTTGTTTCAAATTTAGCACTTCTTTTTCGCAAGGGGTTAATAATCTTTGGTTAATGGGTTATCAATGTTGTG
>JAYUWA010000277.1:0-1783 GCA_043753795.1 Bacteroidota bacterium
AAGTCAACTTTATTCTGAATTGCAATTTTAAGTTGGTGAATATAGAATTCATTCAGTTGAGTACTATGATCGAGCTGAATCATGATGTTATCGCTCAGCAGCAATAAACTGTCAATTTCTTCTTGCCTTAATCCGGAATCCCCAAGTTTCTCGTAAATCAGCTTGAGGGTTTGCGATTTTTCATAGATATCGATTGAGTTGTTTTTTAAATTTTGAACGATTGTTTCCTGATTAGCCAGTAGTCTGTCCCTTTCTACATACAATTTTGCTACATAATGAATAGCGGTGGCAGCATTCGCACTATAAAAATCTGCAAGATCAGGATTACTCAGGTATTCCGGATGTTCAATTAGCTTCTGATACACATTTACTTTTGATTGCCAGTTCAGTTCTTGACGATATTCGATTGTGAGAAGAGAGTCTTCTGATAATTTTAAAAGGCTTTGTGTAGGGTGTACCATTACTGCTTAACAATTTTCTTCAACACTACCTTTTTATCAGTTCTCATTTGCACATAATAGATGCCAGCGACAAAACCACTCAAGTCAATTTGCAAATATTGGTCATTGTTAATTGAAGTAAACTGTATTATTTCCGCTTGTCCAAGCGAATTCGTAATGCTAATTTCTCTCACGGGTTCTTTTGTTGAATGATTCACAAACAACAGATCACGCACCGGATTCGGAAAAACAGAAAAGACTTCGATTGGCATAGTGATATCAGAAATTCCGGTCTGCAAACTGTCACATACCGTACTGCCTTCTGCACCTAGAAAATAATTCGGATGATTAGGTATTGTATAAGCATTATATGCTGGTAGAGCGATGCAATGTTGACAGAAGTCACATGAAAGTCCTGCGCTGTCTGGGTAATTTATAACATGCAAAACAGTAGTGCTATTTCCACAATTAAAATAAATTTTACCATCAGGTGCTAATGATGCCAGATAAAAGTTAGCATAAAACCCATTTGTCCTAAAGCCATCGTAGATTCCTACAGTTACTCTCGAGCTATCAACGTTAGAAGAAGTAAGATCGTACTGATAAATATAATTCATACTGGAGAGGTAAAGATATCTTCCACTGGGCGAAAATGCCGCACCAGCCGCAAAGGCTGTATCATTAATCTCAATGTGAATTAAATTACTGAAATTACCAGTACATCGATCAAAATCCCAAATATCCAAATCCTCAAATGGTTCGTAATAAACATATTTATTCCCTTGTTGCGAAAACACAGATTGCCCATAACCAATGTCTCTCCAAGTAACTAAATCTTGGATGAAAGGGCCCGATATTCCATTTGGTGTTACTAGAAATTTATACATGTTACTACTATGGAATTGATGAACAATAACCCACCAGTCCCGTCCGTTGGCATGTTTAGTTGCCGTTATTCTACCCGGAACTAAGCTATCATTGAGAAGTATAGAATTTTTTTGAACAACTGCACCCAATCCACCATCCAAACTCATATCAATTATTGAATAATATAAATATAAAGAAGCATAAGTATCATAATCATCGATAGTTTGATGAAACAAATAATATTTAGCACTATCGCCTGGATAAGGAATAATCAAGTTTCCTTGAGGAAGTGTTAAACCAGTCGCTGTATAATTGTTGGTAAAGAAAGAAGGATTTAAACCACTTCCATTTGTCATCGTATCATCTAATGCATTCGCAACATAAATTCCATTGGAGTAAAACAATAAATTTCCTTGTGAATTGCTTATCACCCCATTTGTTTCATAAAAGTTCATGTCTCTTTGAACTAATGAAAG
>JAYUWA010000278.1:0-1781 GCA_043753795.1 Bacteroidota bacterium
TGTTGGGGTGTAGTCTGCAGACTACACCCCAACGTAATTTGAAAGATTTGAGATTTTCCCTAATCACGATCCCAGTAAAATTAAGGTTCGACCCTGTCAATCTTCAAATTGCATTTTAGATCTTCCAAGAAGATTCCCGACATAATTATGAAGCGACATTGTTGTATAACAAACTGAAATTTTAAATCCCCCGCAATTTGAAACTAACATGATTTTTCCAGACTCCCGACCCTGAAAGGGTCGCATATTTGTAGAAAAAAGCAAACGCCCGCAACCCCGACCTCGAAGAGGTCGCATATGATGACATATTAACCTATATTCGGAGGAAATAAATCGGTATGAATTAGAGTTATTTCCACTCAAACGTCGATACCAAATGCTTCACATCCTCTTCAACAAATGTAAGTACCGGTGCAATCGAATCAGGATTCGGAATAGCATAAAAATACAAAGCTCCCCGGATAAAATGTTTGCTGCTGTCGGTGAGATAAAACTGAACTGCTGAAGCTGCATTTCCTTTTACAAAAGTGTAGAAGCCGTAAACGTTCTTTCCGGGCTCATTGATTTCTTCTTCCTGCATTCCGGATGCTTTTGTAATGTGTTTTAATGAAAGCTTCTGACTGTCGTTGATATAACGCGCAAGGTCGTTGTTAACTGACTTGTGACTTAAATATAAGGTTCCTTTATACTTTGGCCATTCTACATTATACCAGCAAGGCTCCGCAGATTTTAATGTATCTTTTACGACAAGCGAATAGGTTGGCACTTCAAATGAGAACGAACAATCATCGGATTTGAATAACTGATATTTTTTTTCAGGGACTTCAATTCGAAAATATCCGCGTGGTTTTGGATTGTATTCTTCGTCACACGAAACAAGAATTGTCGATAACAAAAATACCAGCAGTATATTCAGAGAAGTCATACCGGTAAATCCGTCGTTATTTGTTGCATCAACTTTTTTGTCCGGTAAAGTTATTTTTACTCGTTTAATTCTTTTTTTATCTGCCGATTCTATCGTAAATAAAATATCATTCAGTTTTACAACCTGGTTACGCTGTGGAATACTTCCCATCAATTCCAGAATAAGTCCGGCCAGTGAATCAATTTCACTTTCTTCATATTCCAACAGCTTGTGATCTATCTCCATAATCCGGCAAATGTCATTCAGGTTTGTCTTCCCTTCAAACACAAAATTGTGATCATCAAGTTTGCTGTATGTAAGCTCATCGTCGTCGAATTCGTCGTTGATCTCACCGACAATTTCTTCAAGAACATCTTCCAGTGTTACAATACCTGAACTACCGCCGTATTCATCTATTACAATTGCCAGATGATTTTTCTTTTCCTGAAATTCCTGAAGCAAGTCGTTGATCTTTTTACTCTCCGGAACAAAGTATGCAGGACGCATTTGTTTCTGCCATTCAAATGTATCGTCGTTCTGAAGATCTAGATAGGGCAGAAGGTCTTTTATACACAATACTCCAATTACTGTATCAAAAGAATTCTCATAAACGGGAACACGCGAATATCTGTTCTCAAGGATCAATGGAAAAAGTTCGCTGAATTTTAAATCTTTGTTGAATGCAATTACATCCATTCTCGATTTCATGATCTGCCGGACATCGATATTTCCAAATCTGGCAATTCCTTTCAGGATCTTCTTTTCTTCCTCAGGAGTACTCTTGTCGCTGGTAATATCAATTGTTGATCGTCGCTTCGGACAAAAAGGATATGATATCTCTGTAGATGAATTAACGCACGCAATTGATATTACCAGC
>JAYUWA010000279.1:0-1775 GCA_043753795.1 Bacteroidota bacterium
AAAGAAATTTGTTGAACCACCAACTGCACCGATTTGTGTTACACCATATAGTGACCTTGCTTTTTCAATAAAACGGCAAAGATGTTTCTCAGGGTTTTCAAATTGGTTTGTATTTTCATTCCAGATTGTTTTAGTAGTACCTATCGTTCTATGCATATCATACATTGCAAGATAAGTGATGTGATTTTCACATGCATATTGCAGAACTGCATCTTCTTTTTCAAAGATGCCATCGAAATCTTTGTCAACACCAAGTATAGATCTTGAAGTATCAACGGTATTGGTACCGGAGAAAAATCGCAAGAAATGATCTAAGTAAAATCCGCGATGCGGATCTGACTCGGGAGTAAACTGACAAACAGCAGTGAAAGAGATAAATAGAAAAAGTACTAATGAGTAGACAAATTTCATATTTTGATTTGGTTAGAATGAAACATTGGTAAAAATCCGGGAGAGATTCACTTAGTAGAGAACTGTAATCTTCAAATGTAAAATTTGTAGGCAGACCTGCAAAAGAATTAGAATAAAATTTGGTAAACCGATTGTTTTCTATTGCGATCAATCATAATACGGCAATGAAAAAACAATAGGCCTATTTAATTTTGTTTCCATTGAGAAGAATTTGTTTCATTTCCGAGATAACCCGTTCTTTCAAAGCCGGAATATCTTCCTGAGTCAAGCCTTTTGTTGGAATGGGTTGCGACCAGACACATGTTATAACTCCGGGCGACAATTCAATTGGTCTCATTGGAGAAAGTAATTTACCGGTATTCAAAAGTGTTAATGCTGCAATTGGAACTTGCGATTCAATTGCCAGTCTGAAAGCCCCGTCACGAAAATCCAGGAGAGGTTCAGAAGATTTATTTCGCGTGCCTTCCGGAAAGATAAATACAGAAATACCATCTCTGATATTCTTCTGCATATTCTCCATACTTTTTGCGCGTGCAAACTTGTCTTTTCTATTTACTGAAATATATAAGTTGCGAATTATATATCCCATGAACGGTATTTTTGTCAATTCTTCTTTTGCCAGATATTTGAAAACATGATCAGTGGCAATGGCATCAGCAGGAATATCTAATTGTGACAAATGATTTGCAATAAAAACATATGTTTCTTCCTTTTTGAGTAAATGTTTATTTACAGTCTTTAGACGAATTCCAAAAAACAGGAACAGACTTCTTGCCCAGTTCCGCGATACATACTGATGGGCAATACTTGAGGCATTCGATTTGTTTGAAAAAGTAAAGATTGCGAAGTAGCAAATAATTGCAATGAAAAGTGTTATAACAAAGATGATAAGGCCATATACTCCCCAGATCGCTTTCAGTATTCGGATCATAATTTTAGTATAATATTTTCAATTGATCAGCGCGCAAGTACGACATTATATTTTAATTCAAGGCCTTTTTTCCAATGTTGATTTACAAAAAAAGAAGTGTCAGTAGATATTTCTGCATGGTAGTTCATTCCTGAATAGGGGAGTGACGGTAATTCTGCAATCCCGGTAAAGTTCATATTTTTTAATTCATCAATTCGCCTGATCCTTTCATCGTAGGTTTCAGAAAAGACTTTTGTAACCCGGTATTGTTTTATGTTTTCATAGAATAAATAAATGATTGAAAAGAAAAACGCAATAGAAGTAATCTTTATGATATGCGACTCCCGTTTGAACAACATTCCGGTCAAGGTAAATAAAATAGCAAATGAAATAGTAAGAATTAGTGTGATTATCAACAGCGCCCGTGCCGGTCCAATTTCACCAAGTATAAATA
>JAYUWA010000280.1:0-1768 GCA_043753795.1 Bacteroidota bacterium
TTGAAAGAAGCTGCTGAAAAAGCTAAGATCGAATTATCAAGTTCAGCACAGACAGAAATCAATCTGCCTTACATCATGCCGGTTGATGGAATCCCAAAACACTTAGTGAAAACACTTACACGTGCAAAGTTCGAACAGATCTGTGATGATTTGATCCGTCGTACTCTTGAGCCTTGTAAAAAAGCGTTGGCTGATGCGGGAATGAATCCTTCAGATATTCAGGAAGTAATTTTAGTAGGTGGTTCAACTCGTATCCCTGCAATCCAACAATTAGTTGAAAAATTCTTCGGTAAAACACCACACAAAGGTGTGAATCCGGATGAAGTAGTTGCAATTGGTGCAGCAATTCAGGGAGCAGTATTGACCGGTGAAGTGAAAGATGTACTTCTTTTAGATGTAACTCCACTTTCATTAGGTATTGAAACAATGGGTGGTGTAATGACTCGCCTTATCGAATCAAATACTACTATCCCTTCTAAGAAAAGCGAAACGTTCAGTACTGCATCTGATAACCAACCTTCGGTTGAGATCCATGTATTACAAGGCGAACGTCCGATGGCAAAAGATAACCGTACGATTGGTCGTTTCCACTTAGATGGAATTCCACCTGCACCGCGTGGTATCCCGCAGATCGAAGTGATCTTTGATATCGATGCTAATGGTTTGTTACATGTAACTGCAAAAGATAAAGCAACAGGTAAATCTCAGAACATCAGAATTGAAGCTTCATCAGGATTGAGCGATGAAGAGATCAAGAAGATGAAAGCAGAAGCGGAAGCAAATGCTGAAACAGATAAAAAAGTAAAAGAAGAAACTGAAAAAGTAAATCAGGCTGATACAATGATCTTCCAGACTGAAAAACAGTTGAAAGATTATAGCGACAAACTTCCTGCAGATAAAAAAGAAGCAATTGAAAAAGCTTTGAACGATCTGAGAGAAGCTCACAAGAATCGTGACATCGCAGCAATCGATACTACTCTTGCTACTCTGAATACAGCATGGCAGGCAGCTTCTGAAGACATGTACAAAGCAACTCAGAACGAAGCTCCGGGAGCAGAAGGTCAACCTTCAGCAGATGGTGGTTCACAAGCGAAAACTGACAGCGAAGTAACTGATGTCGATTTCGAAGAAGTGAAAGAAGAGAAAAAATAATTCATGTAAGTTAAGTTAAATGCAAAAAAAATCCTGCCATTTTTGTGCAGGATTTTTTTTTACGCAATGATTTTTTTTATGGTTATAATTTAATAAACCGAGCCACACCATAAACATTATTCCCTTTTCTGATCACGAAGTAAACTCCTGTTGGAAGAGAATTAAGATCCATTTCATACCATGCATCACGAACAAAAGATACAGGAACTCTGACAAGTCTGCCGGAAGCATCTGTAATTTCAATTTCGTCCTTTGATCCTGCCGGTCCTGAAATATGGATGTAGGCTTTTTCATTAGCAGGGTTTGGAATAACTACAAGATCTGATGGTCTTGCAATTGTTGTGATCTCAGTTGCAAGTGCCGGAATACATGTTCCGTATACCGTAGCAACAGTTCTTTCTGCATCCTGATTTACGATGTCATTGATGCTGCTGATGCAAATAACTGTATCCGTCAAACCATTGAAGTAAACACGTGCCAACTGAGTAGGGATACCTGATCTCATAATTGAAGAATCAGCAATTGAAATTCCGAAAATTTCATTCGTTGAAGGTTTATAACGAAGGTCAACAGGGAAGTCAATTGGATTCAAAAGACTTACAACAGAACTGATAGA
>JAYUWA010000281.1:0-5610 GCA_043753795.1 Bacteroidota bacterium
GGCATATTCTGGTGTTTCCTTCCAGTAATGGCTATAATAGTTTTAACGACAATGATGATGGACCGATTGGCGGTTTAAAATCACCTCCTAAGCCTACACAATTATTGTTACTCGTTTCCAATATTTTTGATGTTTCTGCACTTCTTTTATCGCTGAGTGTAGACCTCTATTTCTCAGGATTTGTTTTGATCTACATAGTCGCATCCCGGTTGTACAGTAACCGTAAGATTCGTTTGAAAAAATATCCTGTAACAGGATTTCTGATAGTGTTCGTTTTGCAAGGAGCATGGATCTTTCTTGCTAATTTCTTTGCATTTAATTCAGGAGGGTTAATTTCGAATAAATTGATAATTTATTCTGCAATTGCGGCATCGTTTTTTATTGGAACAGTATATCCTTTAACTCAGATTTATCAGCATGAATCTGATGAAAAAGATGGTGTCCGGACATTGAGTATGATACTTGGAAAGCGTGGAACATTTCTGTTTTCGGCAATCATGTTTGCGCTTTCGACAGTCTTCGTCTATTTGTCATTCAATGATGGAGTTTCATTTGTAAATTTCATAATATTTAATCTGGTCATGTTACCTGCAACGATATATTTTGGAATTTGGGCATTTAAGTCATTCAGAGAATACCGGCATGTAAATTTCAAAAATACAATGATCATGCTGGTGCTTTCTTCAGTTTTAAATAATGTATTTTTCCTAATCATACTAATTAAAAAGTAAAATGCCATATATACTTGATATCGCTACTGCAGTTCCGGAAAATTCTGTCTCTAAAGAGGAATTAGTAGAGTTTTATTGCGATTCTCTTGGGAAAGAATTAGCTGACAGTAACCGAAAAAAGTTGCGGCTTATCAGTGAAAAAACTCATATAGAGAATCGGTACAGTTGTATCACTGATTTCAATGGTAAGGCTGCCGAACTTTTTACCGATGGGGACTACAACCCTACTGTGGAAAAAAGACTGGAAGTTTTTAATCTGAAATCAACAACTTTAGGCAGATCAGCTATTGAAAAATTATTTACGCAGACAAAATTATCTGCTGATAAGATCACGCATTTTATCACAGTTACGTGTACAGGAATTTCTGCACCCGGTTTGGAGTTTTTACTTGCGGAAGAATTGGATTTGTTACATACAGAAAAACTTGGCATCAACTACCTTGGTTGTTATGCTGCATTGAAGGCGCTGAAGCATGCACAGTACATTGCGAAAGCTGATCCTCAGGCCTGCGTATTGATAGTGTGTGTGGAGTTGTGTTCACTGCATTTCGTGCCCTCGGTAGAAGATGAGGACGTGCTTTCTAATCTGCTTTTTGCCGATGGCGCAGCGGCTACGATCGTTTGTGGCGACCGTTATTTAACTGACAATAAAATTCCTGTACTTACAATTGACAATATCGGCTCAGCTTATATTCCGGCAACGATGGATCTGATGACTTGGAATGTTTCTTCCAATGCCTTTAGAATGTATTTAAGCAAGCACATCGTTGATGCAATTGGTTCATCAATTGAGCCTGTTGTAAAATCGTTTCTGCAAAGTGATCCTGACGATATCGATCTTTGGGCAATTCATCCGGGCGGTGTGAGAATTGTTGATGCAGTTAAGAAAAGTCTGAATCTTTCGGATGATGCAGTAAGAGATTCATTAAGTGTGCTGCAAAACTATGGGAATATGTCGTCTCCAACGATCTTATTTATTTTAAGAGAAATGCTTACTAATATCAGAAAAGGAAATTTCACTGAGAGTAAAAAGATCTTTACATGCGCTTTCGGTCCGGGACTGAATATAGAAATGCTAAAGCTTTCTTCGACAACGCCGGCGGTCACGAGCGGAAAAACAGAAAATAAAAATGCAGTTTCAATATCGGTCTGAAGAAAAGGAAATTCTGGACAGTGAATTGATTGAAACTGCAGAGCTCAATTTGAATTTAAGAGAATTGCATTCGATCAATAAGCTGTTGGGTGGCTATAATGCAACTTTAGCGGGACTCAAGAAAGTTTTCCGGAATACGGAACGGGATGTGATCAATGTGCTCGATATCGGTTTTGGCGGCGGAGATTCTATTCGTGTTATGGCAGATTTCGCAGAGAGGAATAGCAAGAAAGTTTTTTTTTATGGCGTAGACTTAAAGGCGGATTGTGTTGCATACGCCACAAAAAATCTGGAAGATCTTTCTAATAAAAAATTATTGTGCGATGATTACAGAAATCTGTCTGATGAATTTCTGCAGAACATTGATGTGATCCATTGTAGTTTGTTTCTACATCATTTAAACGATCAGGAAATAGAAGACCTGTTAAAATTTTCATGCAAAAGCAATTGTACTTTGTTGATCAATGATCTTCACAGAAATTGGATTGCGTATTACAGTATAAAATTACTGACCCGGTTATTTTCCCGTTCAAGACTAGTAAAAAACGATGCGCCTTTATCTGTGCTGAGAGGATTTAAAAAGACCGAACTTGAAAAATTACTGGAAAATTCCGGCTATAAAGAATATTCAGTGAAATGGATCTGGGCGTTCAGGTTTTTGATCTATGCGAAAGGATGAGTTACGATGTTGCAATAATTGGTGGCGGATTAGCAGGGCTTGCTCTGGCAAACGATCTGGCTATGCGTGGCAGAAGCGTAATCGTTTTTGAAAAAGGATCTTATCCAAAGCATAAAGTTTGTGGTGAGTTTATTTCGATGGAGTCGCACAACTATCTGATGAAGATTTGTCCGGAACTATCAGGAATGAATCTGCCAATGATAAATAACTTTCTTCTTACAACACCGGGAGGGATGGAATTTAAGACCAAGCTTGATCTTGGTGGATTTGGTATCAGCAGATTTGTGTTGGAAGAAATGCTTTATAAGAAAGCAATTGCAGCCGGAGTGAATGTAGTGATCAGTTCAAAAGTTTCCGCAATCAATCCCTTGGATAATGGGCAATCGGAAATTATCTCAAGTGCCGGAAATTATAATTCAATGTTGGTTTGTAATGCCACAGGAAGAAAGTCGAATTTTGAAGTGAAGGAAGAGGACAGACATGCTAGCCGTGTAAACTACGTTGGTGTAAAATATCACGTTAGAATAGCACGAGAATCTACTCAAATTGAGATCCATAATTTTCCGGGCGGGTATTGTGGGATCTCAAATATTGAAGATGAGAAATCATGTTTATGTTACATTGTGAATTCTGAAAAATTGATCAGTGCCGGGAATTCAATTCCTGAAATGGAAAGGAAAACATTGTTCAGGAATGATAAATTGAAAAGCATATTTGAAACCGCAGATTTTTTAATTAAGACACCGATAACGATCAGTGGGATTAATTTTAATATTAAAAAATCTGTGAACGACGGGATCTTTTATCTTGGAGATTCTGCCGGAAGCATTTCGCCAATTACCGGAAATGGAATGAGTATGGCACTTCGCTCAGCAAATTTTCTTGCTAAAGAATTTGATAAGTATTTTGAAAGTAAGATTTCGTTGAGCGAATTGAATTTATTGTACAAGAGCTTCTGGAGCGATCAGTTTGAGAGCCGGATAAAGTTCAGCAGATATCTTCAAAAACTTTCGGAATATCCAATGCTTACAAAGGGAGTAATAGCGCTTTTCAAATCAGTGCCGTCGATAGCAGCAGACGTAATTAAGTCGACACATGGTAAACCCTTTTAAGGTGTTTCTATTTCTTTTTCTTTTATGATAAGAACAGAATATGCGTTTGGTATGATCTTTTTCCCATGCTCATGTGCATACACTTTTGTGAATTCGGCTCCGAAATAAAGAATGATTGCAGAATAATAAACCCAGATCAGTATCAGGATGATCGATCCGGCAGCACCATAAATATCGTCCTGCGCAGAACTTCCCAGATATGCTCCGATCGCAAATTTCCCTACCATGAATAGCAATGCTGTAAATGCAGCTCCGATCAGACTGTCTTTCCAGGCAATTTTACCATCGGGTAGTGTTTTAAAAATGACAGTGAAGAGTAGCGTGATGATAAGAAAGACCATGGCTATATTCAGGGTGTAAAAAAGGTAGATCATGTTTACAGGAAAGATCCTTTCTAGTCTGTTGTTCAGCACATCCATCAGAGAATTTATGATCAACCCAACCATAAGTAAAAAACCTACGGATCCAATCATAGAAAATGACATTAGTCTGTTCTTTAAAAATTTAACCAATCCTTTTTTGGGTTTCGCTTTTATGCCCCAGATGTAATTTATCGAATCTTGTATTTCGACAAATACACCTGACGCTCCAATTAAAAGAATAATTGCACTAAGAATAGTTGCAAAGGTGCTGGCTTGTGAAAGTTTTACATTTTTGATCGTTTCCTGTATCTGCAAAGCAGCCTCGTTGCCAACAAGTCCATTTATCTGTCCGAAGATCTCGCCTCTAACAGCCTCTGCGCCAAAAAAGAATCCGCTTAAGCTGATAATAATGATGAGCAATGGCGGAAGTGAAAATACTGTATAATAGGAGAGCGCTGCCCCGAGTTTAAGACCATTGTCATCTAGAAACTCATTGAAGGTTTCTTTAAGAAGATGACCGGTGCTTTTCAACGCCTTTATTATTTTCATGGATTTCATAAGAATAGTGCAATGAATGTAGTGCTCCTTTTTTGTTTAGGAAATTCAAAGTACATGTAAATGTTCTTAAAACCTGGCAAGTGTTTTTGTAATGAATTTTCCCATAGCATGATTAAACTCTTCAGGGTTTTCAAGATTGGACAAGTGACCTGCATTTTCTATGATCACAAGAGAAGAGTTCTTAACTGATGAATTCAGAAATTCAGCTTTTGCTAAAGGTGTAATAGAATCTTCTTTACCACAGATGATCAGAGTAAAGCAGGAAATTCCACTTAAAAAATTGCAAGCTTCCGGACGGTTAGCCAATGCTTCAAGTGTTGAAGTAATTGAAATGGGTGGAGTAGAAGTGATGACTTCTCTGATATTGTCTACAAGTTCTGGCTTAGATTCAATTGTGTTTTTGCAAAACAGATTTTTCACAGATGCATCTGCATAATCTTTAGTTCCGTCAGCATTTATTTTTTCAATACTCTGATATCTTTTTTCTTTTCCTTCCTGAGTGTCAGCATTGCATTGAGTGTCGGCAAGGATCAGTCCTTCAAACCTTTCCGGATACCGATGAACAGCGTTCATCAAAATATATCCGCCCATCGACAATCCGCAAACAATTGCTTTAGGAATTTCTAATGCATCCATTAAGCCAATAAGATCATCGGCATACTGTATGATACTTCCTTCATCATCTCCCAATTCCGATTTTCCAAAACCCCGTACGTCGTAAGTTATCACTCGGGGTCTTTCTCTTAAAAAATCTACCTGCGGCTGCCACGAATCCTTATTAAAAGGAAACCCATGAATAAAAATTATCGGTATCACACTATCACCAGTATCATTATAACAAACCCTTAAATTGTCAACTGTTATGTATATTTCTGTTCCTCTGATTAGTTCCATTGTTTGTTGTTGTTTAATTGATAAACCCGTTGTTCGAAATTATTGCCCCTCGACTTCGCTCGGGGACCGTCTTATAAGTGGTAATGTGTGAATTTTTTGCGAAGAAAATTTAACTTTAATT
>JAYUWA010000282.1:0-5608 GCA_043753795.1 Bacteroidota bacterium
GGATATGCTGGCTTTGAAAAAAATTGACAATGCTTATCTCCGGCCTCTTTACAAGAATGTAAAAAGTGGCGATAGCGATAATAGAGAAGCTACCGCTGCTGCATATTATTGGAGCAATATCTTTGTTTCACTTAAACATGCTGATGGCCGCAACTTAGAATTCCGGAGATTTAGAGAGGGATTACCACCTAACAATTATCTCAATTACGGTTATGCCATTCTCAGGGCAACAATGGCAAGAAGCATAGTTGCTGCAGGTTTACTACCTACTCTAGGCATCTTTCATCACAATCGGTATAATGCCTATTGTCTGGCCGATGATCTGATGGAGCCTTATCGTCCCTTTGTAGATAAAATAGTTTATTCAATTATTGAAACGCAAGGAGTTTCTGAAGACATTTCAAAAGAAATTAAAATTCAGCTTCTACAGATTCCTGCTATGGATGTAATTCTCAATGGTGAAAAAAGCCCGCTGATGAATGCAACACAAAGAACTGCCGTAAGTTTAGTGAAATGTTTCAATGGAGATCAAAGAAAAATGGTTTTACCGGAATTCTGTTAATTTTTTACGATTTAAATATCAATGTCAATGAGCATTTCAACAGACCGATTAAATGCCTACCGCATCATGTGGACACTTGTAATGTATGACCTCCCAACGGAATCAAAAAAAGAGAGAAGGATAGCAGCCCGGTTCAGGAAAGATCTTTTAGTCGATGGTTTCAGCATGTTTCAATTCAGTATGTATGTGAGGCATAGTTCTAGTTCAGAAAATGCAGACGTGCATGCTAAGCGAGTTAAAAACCGGTTACCGGAACTTGGTAAGATCGGAATCTTACAAATTACTGACAAGCAATTCGGTCAAATGGAGATTTTTTATGGAAAGAAACAGATCGAAAGACAGGAGATTCCGCAGCAATTGGAGCTATTTTGATTTTCATTCAGAAGAGGATTAATGACTTAAGAATAATTTTGATTAACCTTTCTTCTTACTTGCATCAGAGATAATTTTGTCAATAATTTTCATGTGTCGATTTACTTCTCTCATTACATCTTCGAATTTAGGGAGATCATTTATTTGATGTGTTAATTTCTTTTCCCAATCCCTTTTAAAAATACTTTCCTTTTTAAAAACTATACTTGAAAATTTAACCGGGTCATGGTTCTTATGTTTTGCCTTCTCGATGTACTCAATAACATGTTGACCAAAATCTAAACCATCTACTTCCAATAAATACCAAAAATCATATAGGTCTCTCGATTCTGTACGTCCCATCAGTGCAGCCATTTTTTCAATCAAGACTTCGCCTAATTGATAGGTAAGCAGCTTGTATGGTGAAACTCCGGAATCCGATTAATCAGATAAAATCTCCTTTTCATTTGGACTGAATTCCATTTTCTCGCCCCGAGTAACATCAATTTTAATATCGCGGCTTCCAATGTTTCCTCCCAACGGACCAATATAGTCAACATAAAAAAGGGAACTGCCACTCATTGTATGAATATCATCTGATTTGTGCTGAACAGTAATATTCGCTTCGGCCTTGACCCAACGGAACACCTCTTGCAACATTACTTTTATATCTTCATGTGAAACAGAATCGTCTATCAGGGTAAAATCTAAATCTTCGGAAAATCTGTAACCTTTAAAATAGCACTTTTTCAGAACTGTTCCGCCTTTAAAAACTAAGGAGCCTCTCAGTTTTTCGTTTTGAGAAATTCCTTTCAGAATCCATGTGAGAACGTAGTCTTTCTCAATCTGTCTATCGCTTACTTTGTTTTCAGCAGCTGTTTTACTTATTTCTTTTCCTTGTATCATTGGATCAACTAAAAAGTGGTGAGAGAATAGATTGCTTATCTACATTATTGAACAATTTCCATTTTGGAAGTAAAATATCATTTTCAGGAGCTGATGGATCAAGTAAGAAATAGGATTTGGAATTGATCTTTTGAAGCAAATCAATGATTGGGTTTTCGATATTTAGAATTTCCAATAAGTAACCTAACCTTTTACTAACAGCGATTGAATCGAATTTAACTGCATAGTCAAACAATTTCTTGTAATCAATTATTTCCTTCGATTTATATATCGCTCTTGCAATTTCTGAAATACCACCTGCATAGTCAGGTTTGAACAAAGCATCAACTATAGTTTTTTCTAAATCTGAACATTGAATTTGATTAAAACTATTTACCCAAGTTTTTTTACCGCCAAAAAAATGCTTCTTATTGTGATAAATAAATTGAAACGGAATCATTTTTACTTTTACTAATGACGGCTTCAACTGCTTATTGACAACAATTTGCTCTTTAAGTGCCGGCTGCGTTATCAGGCTATGAATTTGCATCGCTGAATAATAGCCGATGTAATAATCGGCTTCACCTACAAGATACTTTGCGAGTAAATGCCAATCAGGCATAAAGTTTTCCGGTTGCTGATCGTAAGGAATTATGTAATAGACTCCCTTTTTGATCTTCATTAACAACCCACGTCTCGTCATATCGTTTAGTAACTGCGATACAGTTTTCGGACTTTTACTTTTGAGCGCAACAACAGCTTGTTGCGAGGTAAAACAAAGCTGATCCCGATGATTAAAATAAGAGAGTATTTCACTTGATTGTGAAAGGATGGTTTTGCTTTTCATATCATTAAATCAAGTTCTGAGCTTGATTTCGAGATACAATATACATAAAAAGTTAGTATTTGTTGCTTCTAATGGGCAAAAAACAGGTTAAAGTATTAAATTTCAGCTCTTTAATATTTGACAAGTTTCGATCAAAATTGTAGAAACAAAAAATCCTGCCGTTGGCAGGACCATTGCTTGAAAAACATCTTACTTTTTTGTTGTGCTAATCTTTGTATACTATTGATATTCTGTGCTTTAACTCGCATCTGATGTTTATCAATAAATCAAAGATACGTTTTGAAAGCAAATCACAACTACCTATCATTTCTCTTAATTCGTTTATAGGATGTTTATCAATAAATCAAAGATACGTTTTGAAAGCAAATCACAACTCGGCATATCCTCTTGGCGTTTCACGTCCAGATGTTTATCAATAAATCAAAGATACGTTTTGAAAGCAAATCACAACCAAGACTTTCCGCATACATCTGTCGATAAAGATGTTTATCAATAAATCAAAGATACGTTTTGAAAGCAAATCACAACTACCAGATTACTCATTGCTTCGTTGTATTTGATGTTTATCAATAAATCAAAGATACGTTTTGAAAGCAAATCACAACACGTCTTTAATCGCTGCAACCGTTTGAATTGATGTTTATCAATAAATCAAAGATACGTTTTGAAAGCAAATCACAACTTGACATGATTCGATCCGGGTTATCCATCGATGTTTATCAATAAATCAAAGATACGTTTTGAAAGCAAATCACAACTAGTATCTTCTTCCTGTGCTGTCTGTGAGGATGTTTATCAATAAATCAAAGATACGTTTTGAAAGCAAATCACAACCCTCTTTCTCTTTGAATTGTGTTTCAGAAAGATGTTTATCAATAAATCAAAGATACGTTTTGAAAGCAAATCACAACCTGTTTCAGATGCAGCATTAGATACCGCTAGATGTTTATCAATAAATCAAAGATACGTTTTGAAAGCAAATCACAACCAGGCTCCGGTTAAGAGAAAGTAAAAAGCCGATGTTTATCAATAAATCAAAGATACGTTTTGAAAGCAAATCACAACAACGTTGTGAAACAGAGAGAATTTGAAAAAGATGTTTATCAATAAATCAAAGATACGTTTTGAAAGCAACGGAATCGATACCCCCCTGCGGATTAGAAGAAGCCGGAGTACCTTTGAATTCAAAGCCGTTCTTCAACCAGTGAGTTCTCCAGTTCTCAACAATAGTACGCTGCCCATTTTGATTGAGGCATTAGACAGCACTCCAATCATAACCGTATGCTTCACCTGAAATATAATATACCCGACCATCATTTGTTATATCCCATGGATGATAATCTTTTGGCCCAGATTTAGCCCAGATTACTGCTAACCATTCTAATGCTGTTGGCAATCCGTTTACAAAATTATTATCGAGTTTACTTATGATACATCCACCGTTATTGGCATCTGTATCTTTGGTATTTGCACTGATGTACAGATCACCTGTTGCTGTATATGGAAGTGTATTTGTTTTGATGAAACGGATATCTTCTACACTTCCTTGTGGAAAATGTACTACCTGTAAAATGGTTTGAAGATCAGAACTCAGATGTAGCATGAAACCATATCGATTCGACCCAAGTGAATATGGAATAGTTCCGGGATAGTTGAGTTGAATACGTTGAACTCCGGCATCGATCCAATTAAGATCATCAGCATAACCGCAAACAAGAAATGTTCCATCTGTGATTTGAACAACATCATAAAATGTTTCTTTACCGGAATTTCCGGCATAGGTAACAAGATCTGTCTGAGCAAAAGAATTTACTGTTAAAAATAATGAGATTATTAATAAGAGATTTTTCATAAACTTTAGATATCGAATTTTTTGACTGTTACTGACTTAATTGAATGTAGTCTTTCAAACTACGAAAACTACTGCTTAATTATTTTATAAAACATATTTCTTTGGCCAGTTTGATATATTGACAAGAAATACACTCCGGAATTTAATTTCGAAAGATCGATCTCAGTTTTTTGAAATTGAATTTGTCCGGTATCAACTAATTTGCCTAATTGATCGGTAATCATATAAACTGCCCTGATGTTTTCTTTTTTACTAAATATAGTAAGGCTTTCGTTTACCGGCATTGGAAAAATCTGAAAAGCGATGGAAGACAATTCCTTTTCACTTAAAATTAATTGATCCAGATAATTTCCAAGATATGAAGTCAAATCAAATGTGTGGAGTTTCTGTGGATTATTAATAACAGGCGGCTGAGCAAATGCTTCATTCGAACAATAGTACTTTAAACCATCAGAAGTTGTGATTCCTTCAACCTGATGAAAAGGCAATGACAATGAAAGATTTCGCTTATTACCACCGAAATACTCACTGCCTTCAAAATCGTACAGCAAATAAAAAAATGGTTGAAGAAGATTCATATAAGCACACAGTACAATCATACGTTTAGACTCGAGATAAGCAGCACCGGTGATCATTCCCTGAACATCCAGTTCAGACTTCAATTCAGCGATATGGGTTCCTGGAGTTTTTGCAAACGAGTAGAGTGCCGTCTGATTACTTACCCATTGCTTAGTAAATAGAAATATGCTATCGTTTGAAATAATGAACGCTTCACAATCAAAATCGGTATTGTTCGAACCGGTTGGTGTAAAGTCTGTCTGATCGGAATACGAAAAATAAATTGTATCAATTATAGGCGAATTATTCAGCAATGAACTTTTTTCAATTCGCAAAATATGCAGATCCGTTCTGTTACCATTTACATTATTCCCAAAATCACCAATATAAATGTATAGTGAATCACTTGCAATATCTTCCCAGTCATAATTTGCTACTCCCGGTAAGTGATATTGCTGTATAATGTTTCCTGACAATGTATCCAGTCCATACAATACCGTATCAGTATTATCATTGTGAGTGAGTAGCATGTCATTCCATAGTATCAGTCCGG
>JAYUWA010000283.1:0-1767 GCA_043753795.1 Bacteroidota bacterium
CGTCTTATAAGTGGTAATGTGTGAATTTTTTGCGAAGAAAATTTAACTTCAATTTTAAGGAAATTTTCTTCGCAAAAAATTCACACATATCTGCCCAAATCCTACGGTCCCTGAGCGAAGTCGAAGGGCGAACGTTTTGAATTTCGAACAACGGGTTAACTAATAACTAATAACTAATAACTGAAAGTCTGGTGTGTATACTCCAAACGGCTTGTTATTAGTTAAAACTTTGGTCTTATATTTGCTAACCCGTCTCCAAAAAACCACAATTCCATGAAAAAACTATTTTTAGGCCTGCTATTATGCGGAAATTTAATTGCTCAGGCCAATAATCAACGGGTCAATTTAAGTTCTGATGTAAACGGTGTTAAAGTATTTCTTTCCGGTGCTCAGGTGATCAGAACTGCTAAAGGCATTGTTGATGCAGGCTCTACTGAAGTCGCTATTGAAGGTCTTTCTTCACAAGTGAATCCAAGTTCTATAATTGTTTCAGGTACCGGAGATGCAATGATCATGGGTGTTAGTTATACTTTAGATTATTTACGAGATAAGAAAAAGACTCCGGAACTCTTAAGATTAGAAGATTCACTTGAAACTTTAAAAGCCATCCTTGTAAGACATAACATGAATGAAAGTGTTTACAATGATGAAATGGCTTTACTGAATGCAAATAAAAATACAAGTGGCAGTAATGTCGGTGTTAATGCAGAGAACCTGAAAAAGGTAGCAGACTTTTATCGCGCCCGTTCAATTGAATTGAAATCTAAATTGATCGATATCGCTGAATTAAAGGTAAAGGTCAATGAAAAGATTGCAAAGATCACTGCTCAGATCAACGAGACAAATGGTAAGCTTGATCAACCTTCAGGAACTATTCTGGTTTCAATTGAAGCTAAACAAAGAACAAACATCTCATTAAATGTTTCTTATTATGTTCCTGCAGCTTCATGGGAACCATTGTATGAATTGCATGGTAAGGATGTAAAGAGTCCGGTTGACTTGATTTACAAAGCTTCAGTTCGTCAGTCATCAGGCGAAAACTGGAATAAAGTTCCTTTCACACTTTCTACAGGAAATCCACAGTTGAATAATACAAAACCAAATCTCGTTCCATGGTTTGTTGATTTTATAAGATACAGAACCCAATATGAACTAAAAGAAATGCAAAGTTCTGCACCGATGATGAACAAAGCCGGTACAGAGAACTACATGATTCAAGGAACAGCAGATGCTGCAATGCAGGAAATAGAAGTTAGCCAGAATGAAACAGCAGTCAGCGTTGAATTCGAGATCAAACAAAATTATAGCGTTGCAACAGATGGAAAAGATGTGATCATGACAATTGAGAAACATGAACTTCCTTCGCAATTTGCATATTATGCTGCACCACGCATCGATAAGACTGCTTACTTGATGGCATCCATAACCGGTTGGGAACAATTAAATCTACTTCCGGGAAGAGCAAATGTATATTTTGAAAACAGTTATGTTGGCGAATCTTATATTAATCCAACATCCACAGCTGATACATTACGGTTGTCAATGGGCAGAGATGCACGAATCGTGATCAAAAGAACAAAGGTGAAAGATCTTTCCGGTGCAAAATTCCTTGGTAGTAATACAATAAAGGATTTTACGTTCGATATTTCTGTTCGTAACAATAGGAGTGAAGTAGTTGATCTCGTTTTAGAAGATCAGGTTCCACTATCAAAAAATGAATCAATTAAGATTTCCATTAATGAAACTTCAGGTGCAGAATATATTTCC
>JAYUWA010000284.1:0-16853 GCA_043753795.1 Bacteroidota bacterium
AAGCGTGATAAGTAGTTTTGAATGCAGACAGAAACCAAGCAACTTTTAAAAGCATTTCGTCCCGGTAGGATTTTTATACCGGTGGTTCTTGGTTTGGGAGCAGCGACATATTTATTGCTCCGCAACTTCGATAAACAGGCATTTGACAATATTGAATGGACATGGAATTCCACATTCTGGATTTTCATGGCATTGGTCATGATGGTCATTCGCGATGGAGCGTATATGATCCGTATCCGTGCACTGACAGACGATCAATTAAAATGGCGAAATGCATTCAACGTAATTATGCTCTGGGAATTTGCTTCGGCACTTGCACCGGGAATGTTGGGTGGCGGCTTTGTTTTTGCGATTTTTATATTGAACAGAGAAAAAGTCAATATGGGAAAAAGCATAACGGCAATTATGCTTTCTTCATTTCAGGATGGAGTCTTTCTTGCAATCATGGCACCATTGGTCTACTACACCATTGGTCGAGAGCAACTGTTTTCAACGATCGATGTCAATGCAATCAATCCGGTAAAATTCGGAGACGGATTTTTCTATTCCTTCTGGGCTGTCTATTACATCATCCTTGCCTATAAGATCTTTGTTGCTTACGCACTTTTCATAAATCCGAGATTTGTAAAATGGCTTTTGCTGAAGTTGTTTTCACTTCCACTTCTTAGACGATGGAAGCCAAACGCACTTGAGACAGGTACACAGTTGATCATTGCATCAAAAGGGTTAAAAAATAAAACCCGAAGGTTCTGGGTATTATCATTTGCAGGCACATTTGTTTCGTGGACCGCCAGATATTGCATTGTAAATTGTCTTATCCTCGCATTTCATAATGTGAATATCGATAACTTCCTCATCTTCGGCCGACAGATCGTAATGGGAATCATCATTCTATTCAGTCCAACTCCCGGTGGCAGTGGAATTGCCGAATTTATGTTCTCCGATTTTCTCGGTGAATTCATACCGCAAGGACTTTCAGCATCATTAGGATTGTTGTGGAGACTTGTTAGTTACTATCCATACCTTTTTATTGGAGCGATTATTTTACCAAGGTGGATTAGGAAGACTTCGAAATAGTTATTACGAATTACCAATGATCACAAATACCGTCTCATCGTTAGATCTTTGTGCAGCTTAAAACCATTTTTTTCATAGACAGGCATACCTGCATACGATGCATGCAGTTCAAAAGCAGTCACTCCGAGTTCAGATGCAGATTCAATAAGTTTATTTAGGATAGCAGTACAAATACCTTTTTTTCTGAAAGCTTTTAAGGTGTACATATTCATGATATGACCGATTTTCCCTGAAGGGTTTTTGAAATTTACCGGTTGATCATGAATTTCAATGAAGCCAATTCCAGCTATAGTTTCTCCACTTTTTGCATACCAGCCTATCGAAGACTTATTAATTGTTTGTCCGAAATAACGCTGCAGATTTTCTAACAAATTATTTTCTGCCTGAATGGTTTGTTTTCCCAATATTCTGTAAGGAATTCAACACGCATTCGGCTTATCATTGAAATGTCAGCGGGAGTAAAGTTAAAAGACTCCATAAGATTTATTTACTCAGACTTTTGAAGTTTGTTGAACTTCTTGTTTGCTCTGAACAACCTTTTGGATGTAAGGTGCATAATAATTTTCGTCAAATTGTTTTTTAGAATCATGGTAAGATTTAATTCCGCCAATTTTATAAAGTGCATAGATATAATACCATGCAAAATCAATTTGATATTTCAGAAATCCTGCGCGGGCACTGGAAGGGTAGAGGTGATGATTGTTGTGCCATTCACCGGCAACAATTCCAGGCCAGTATTGATTGATAGACATATCGCTTCTGTTGAAGTCCATTCCTTCTTCTCTCTTATCTTTTCCTTTTCCATGTCCTTCATAGTTGAAAGTGCGCACACCAACAGCCCAGAAGAAAGCTCCGCCAAACAGAGCAACAGCCAAAGGAATTCCACCGATAAGGTAGAACATAGTAAACCAGAAACTCCAGTTTAAAATAATAAAGAATGCAGTTGTAAAAGGATTTGCAATAGATCCCCATTTCTGGTATTGCTTGTATGTGTTACGGTAAATTCCTACACGTTCCATAAGTCCGGAAGCCTTTGCATATTCTGCTTCAGTAAGATTACGATTGATCAACTGATGATTCACATCTGCAAGAAAGCAATACAAAAATCCGCCGTAGGCATTATAAGGATCACCGGGAGTATCTGATTTTGCATGATGCACATGATGTGATACAACATAGATCTCTTCAGGAATAATTTTCAAAACCAGATTTTGTGTAAAGATTCTCCAAAATGCATTTCGGAATGTATACGCTCCATGAGTACAATAACGATGATACCAGATTGTACCATGAGTTCCCATGATGATCATGCTGTAGATAAAAGTAGCAATCAGAAGTTTCCAGGTAAAAAATTTAAAGATGAATAAGATGAAAAATGGAAACAAGATCAGGATCGACACCCATGATGTAAATGCCAGCCAGTTCTTTTTATTCTTAAAAACATTCGTCCGCTTGAAAAATTCTCTCATCAGTTCTTTTGGAGAAGGCTTGTAAAAATTTCCTTCTTCATCGGTCCAGCCATAGGAAGGTTTTTCGAGAATTTCGTCTATAAATGCCATGAGTTTTAACTAAGCGTGCAAGGTAAAAAAAGCAGTTAAAGCCTCATAATTTTTGTGAAAATCATTTTGTTAAAATGCGATTTAAGGGCAAAATGGAAGGTTTCTATCTAGAAATGCCCGGCTGCCATTTTAATCTCTTAAAGTAGTATAAACAAAAGAACCCTACGTTGGGGTGTAGTCTGCAGACTACACCCCAACGGAATCTAAGGGTTTTTCAAGTTTGTCATTCAGATCGTTCAGACAGTATTTTATTCAATTATTATTTTGCCGGAAACTACATTTCCATTTGAATAGACATTTATAAAATAAATCCCTTTTGAAAATTCTGATCCGTCTATTTCAAAATTATTGCTGCTAGTGAAAGCAGGTTCGAATTCAGCTATAATTTTTCCGGAAAGGTCTGATAAAACAACTCGGTCTGCAATCAGATTGTTTTCAAATGCAATCCGGATTTTACCTGTAGATGGATTTGGATAAATACTAAGCGCCTCGTTAAAAGCAGTTGAAGAAATATTTGTCACCTCACTCAACGGTCTTGACCACACTCCGGCTCCACCTGTTCCTACGTATAGTACACCGGCAATATTAACAGTAGAATAGACAAATGGATTATTTTCAAGTCCGTTGTTGGATGTCGCCCAGCTTGCGCCATGATCAGTTGAAATAAATAAACCGCCGCCATTTGGACATGCATATAAATTTGTTCCATCGTTTGAAACGTTCAGTACCATTGTTGCAAGTCCATTGTTCATGTGTGTCCAGTTGACACCTGCATCGTTCGTCATATACACTCCGCCGTTTGTTCCGGCAAAGACTTCATTTCCTATTGCTGTTAAACTGTACACCGTTGGTTCAGGTAAATTAGTATTAACTGCATTCCAGTTCGCACCATCATCAGTAGATAGAAAAACGCCATCACCGAATGTTCCGGCATAGAGATTTGTTCCTTCTGAAACCAATGCAGAAATATTTGAAGATAATAGTCCTGTGTTTGAAGGTGCCCAATTTGCTCCATTGTCTGAAGAAACATATACTCCATAACCCAAAGTTCCGGCGAAAATCAAACTTCCGTGTACAATCATAGAATAGACACTTGCATTGCTAAATCCTGTAGACGATAAGCTCCAGTTCTGACCATTGTCGTCAGAAATATAAATTCCATTATAACCTGTTCCGCAAAAGATTCTTGAGCCATTTGTCAGAATCACTTGTTGGTCAAATTCTGCAAAACCCGTATTCGAAGGATTCCAATCTACACCACCATTTGAAGATGTAAACATTCCACCGCCATTTGAAGTTGCAAGAATTACTGTACCATTATAAGTTAGAGTTGTGATGTAACTTGCTTTCATTTCATCAACTTTCAAATTCCAATTTGCTCCGTCGTCGTTTGAAATGAAAAAGCCTGCCTCTGTACCAACGTAAAGATCATTTCCAAATGTTGCAGTACAAAGCGGATATAAATTTGAAATTCCGGAATTCACTTCATTCCAGTTTGCTCCATTATCAGTGGTTTTGTACACTCCCAGACCATACATTCCAACATATACATCAGTGCCTTTTGAAAACAAAGATGTATAGTAGTAAGCTGAAGGTGGTATTCCCGTTGACATAATATTCCATGTAGCTCCATTGTCATCGGAGCGGTAAATTCCATAACTGTCGGCTCCAACAAAGATGGATCCGCTTAATGCTGTTATACTTTTTACAACTGATCCTGCAGTAAGACCAGAACTTGAAGCGTTCCATGTTAAACCGTTATCAGTTGATTTGAATATTCCATCCTCTGTCCCTGCGTAAATATCAGTTCCGTCGAGTAGCAAACAGTAAATATTACTTGCAGTTAATCCGGTATTCGAAGTCGTCCATGTTAAACCATCATCGCCGGAAACAAAAATTCCGCCGCCAAGGGTACCTGTAAATAAACTCGATCCGCTTTTCAATAGACAATTGGAAGTAGAAGTTAGACCAGTGCTGCTGATCGTCCATGATAATCCATAATCGGTTGAGATTGCAAAGCCATTATTGCTAGAACCGTAAAGGTTAGTTCCATCAGCCAACAGGTCGTAGAATGAAAAGTATACTCCGTCAAAAAATCGGTTCGGCCAGGTTTGTCCATTGTCGTCGGACCTGAACAAACCACCGCCTCTACAGGATGCATACAAGTAAGTGCCATCAGTTTCAATTGCGGAAACAACTCCGCCGAATGGTCCGTTAGTCTGCATCCATTGTGCATTGACATTGGTAAGGCAGCAGAAAAATAAAATGATAGTTAGAGCTCTGTGTGTAATAGTTTTTTTCATTGTGGTGGAGTTTATGTGGGTTTATCGAGAGTGAATTTATGATTTTTTTTAGTTTCACCACTATGAATTAAAATTTACTGGTTCTAAGTAAAAAATTGCTTAAGAGGCTCGTGCAGTTCTTGCAAATTTCGCAGAATTAATGAATCCACTTAGTGTCCTTCCACATTAATATTCCTAAAAATCTGCAAGTTCGGAGAAAAACAAAATAAAAATTTCCCGCAGATCTCGCAGATTTTGCGCAGATTTTTATCTATGTAATTGTTGGTTTTGCGCAATACTTTTTCTTGCATATCCCACAGATTTTTATCTTGTAATTTGACATAGATCTGCGTGATCTGCGAGATCTGCGGGAGAATTTTTAGCGCAATACTTTACTATTCAAAAACCTGTTCCAGCACCTTATGCGATTTGATACTAACAAAGCCTGCAATGTGCAGCCGATAGTATTCAAGAATATTTTCCAGAAGGATTTTTTTATCTGATGAATTGATATTTAGATCGCCGGAAAGGTCGGCAGATTGAAAAATAAGATTTGAAAAATTGATTGCAGCTTTCTCATTCAGATAATAAGGGTGCAATGGAATTTCCTGTTGAAATTTTCCATCGATCAGGTTGAAGCAGTGTAGGTCTGCAGTATAATTTTGTATTGGATAAAATCCCAGATAGCGTGTCAGGCGGATTAAAAATAACAAATGAAAATCTTTTGAAACAGGTTGCTGAACATCAAAAAGCTGAATTGTATTGAACAGAAATTCGAACAGCAATTGATTTTCTTCTTCTTCCTTTATTGATTTGCACAACACTTCGTTGAGGAATAATGTGATCGTGCTTTTGATAACATCGAAAGGAATATCGCGCAGTGGCGGCATAGGACGAATTTCTGAGATTCGTTGTAAGCCATGACGTTCTTTATGGTAAACAACCAGTTCGACAAGAGTTAAAGGTTGAAACCAGCCGACATTTAATTTTGCATTCTTTTTTCTGACACCATTTACGATGTATGATTGTATTCCGAAAAGTTCAGTATAAATTTTTACGATCAGACTCGTTTCACGATACTCTGTGTAAGAAAAAACAATTCCTCTGGTCTTATGAAGCATTATCTGGAAAACATCATCTTAGTTGTACACGTCTGTGATCCGTCTTCATTGGAAACATAAACGATGTAAACTCCTGTCTGTGCCCGCTCGCCTCTGTAATTTTTTCCATTCCACACAGCAAGTCCACCGTTTGCTTTTGTATGATAAACTACATTTCCGGCAACGTCGGTAATTTTTACATCAGCATTATTGACCAAACCTTTTATGGCGATCGGACCATTGTAATCGTGTTGCACAGGATTTGGGAAAACAAGATATCCACTGCAGGCCTCACCACCTTCTGTAGCATCACTCTGATAACTGATCAAACCTTTCTCAGTACCTATAAAAATTTCACCTGACACATCATTGATTGCAATTTCAGTAACATTGTTCGAAGGGAGGGGAGAATTTTCAGTGTTGAAATTCTGTAATTGTTTTGTTCCATCCGGCGACATAAGGAACACGCCGCCATTCGCTGTGCCAAACCATTTTCTGTTTGCAGCATCAATTGCAATTGTATTCACATATTCTGTTTCCAGAAGATACTGAGCATATCCGTCTTGTTCTATGATAACTTTTTGTGCATCATAATTTGTTCCATCAAAAACATTTCCGGGGTTATAGACAACTGCTACACCTTGATTTGTTCCGATCCAGATTGCTCCGTCTTTGTCTTTAGCCAATGAGCGCACAAACAGATCCGGTAATGCACCATAGTTTTTAAGGTTTGTAAATTGTTTCAATTGTAATCCTGCATCAGAACTCAAGCTACTTTCTTTCATAACAAAAAGACCGGCGCCATTACTGGCACCTTTGTGCCCGATAAACCATTTTTGACCGTAGTCATCAACGATCGGTTTGAAGCAAACAATGTCGACCAGACTTGGATCCGGAAGCTGATATGTATGCCATCCGCCATCACTTGCACGTTTAACAGTAACAGCACGTATAGTATAGCCTGTAACTGCCCATAGATTTCCTTCTGGGTCATAAGTCATACCGCCAACGCGGATATCATTCGAATCAGAAACTGTTACATGTTCTAATGAACTGTTAAGTGTATTGTAAATCTGCACTCCTTTGTCATTCTGATATTCAAGAATTCCGACACCATAACTTGCTATGAAAACGTGTTCAGGGTCATTTGGGTCGATAGCAACTGCACTGACTGCAGGCGAAGATATGACGCATGCCTGATTATATAGAGAGTCGCTTAAGCGGTTGAATGTTTTCCAATTCCCGTCTTTAAAACGATAGATACCATTTTGAATATTGAAAAATGGTTTATCACCATCAACAGATCCGGAAGCAACCCATAAACGATTGTGCAAAGCCTGCATGCTGTAAGCAGATTCCGCACCCGGACCATTTGGGATGATCATCTGATAAGTGTTGTTGGCATATTTTACATAGAGTCCATTTCGGAAATCAGCGACCCAGAAATTATTATCTACATCCACCAAACCTTTTCTGAGATCTAAATTTGTTCCGCTCCAGATATCAATTTGATTATGTGCTGCACCTGTCTCATCATAAGTTGCGAGTCGATAACTGTTACGATAAACAATTTTCCCATTGTGATCATCAACATAAGCACCTTTATTATCTTCATTGATAAAATAATTCCATGTACTTCCGTCGTAAATAAAAACAGAGTCTTTTTCAACTACCAGATTTGTTTTTACAACAACGAATTTATTTCCAACTACAGCTGCGGAAGTATAATTTGCATTTGGCTCTACAAGTGAAAGGTCTTTTGTCCATGCATTGTAATTGAAAATGGAAGGATCGGAAAAATTTGCTTTATAAATTCCAGTTTCCGTCGTAGCAATTATATCTGTGCCGTTATACGCAACATCAGTAACATTAATGCTGCTGCTATTCGGTCCGATGAAATAAGTGTCTTTAACTTCTTGTTTATTCAGATCAATGATCACAATTCCAAATTCGCAACCCAGATAAGCGCGGCCATCAATAAATGTGATGCTGTTAATTTTTTTTCCGCCAACAATACTTTTTAGTTTGATGTCAGGAAGATTTATAATGGTTTTATCGGGCAGGATAATATCAATGTTAGAATTCAAATAAGTGATCAACATAATTCTGGTAGTCTGATCATAGCGGATATTCGAGATCTCATTGTCAGAAAGTCCGTTCAGCGTTGTAAAAAAATCAAACTCGCCGTTAGTTTTATGGTAAGAGAACATGCCAAACTGAGTAGCGCAATAAATGCGGCCTTGGTAATCCTCTGCTACCTGTATTCCCTTATTGTAAGGGATATGCATACGCCAGTTTCCAATTGAAATCGGATCGATCTGAGCATAAGTAGAAATGAAAAGCAGAAAGGCCGCTAATGTGAAGAGGAGATTTTTTTTCATAGGTCGACAAGAATATCTGAAAACGGCAGAAAAGTGAGATTATTGTACTTTCGGCTAAAAATCAGAGAATCAAAGTTAGGGAAATTTTTGCTTAAACCCATTGAGATTAGGGCATCCGAAACTGTCTATAACAGCTCCAAAGCCATCATATATCTAAATCGCCTCTGCGCTAAATCTGCGAGATTTGCGAGATCTGCGGGAGAAATATTGCGCTTAAAATGTTTCCCGAAGATCTCGCAGATCTCAGATTTAGCGCAGATTAAGTGGCCCTTGAAAATTTACCTTCTCGAATGCTCCAACTTTTTACAAACTGTTTCAAAAACCTCCCCAACTTCAATCTGCTTCATACAAATATTATTTCCTTGACAAGGCAGTTTAATGTGGTCATGAACACACGGACTGCACGCAACTTTTTTATAAACAGCACAAACAGAAGGATGATTTCCAAATTGTACAGGTGAAGCCGGGCCAAATAAAGCGATTGTCGGCCGGTGTGCTGCAAACGATAAGTGCATTGGCCCGGTATCGTTTGTGATCATCAATTTTGTTCTGCTGATCAGAGCGGTCAATTCCTGAATATTTAATTTTCCGGCAGTATTCAAAATACTGCTTTTGAATTTTTGGTCAACTCCTACTAAGACCTCACTTACATAATTTGCTTCTCTTGTTGAGCCAATAAGAATTGGTTGGCATTCCGGATATCGTTCTATAATTTTTTCAACCAGAGAAGAATATTTCTCTTTTGGCCAACGCCTTTCGATCCTGAGGTCAGAAGCGTTTGGATTGATAATGATGTAATTTTCCGGAAGTGAAAGTCTTTGTTTTAGATCCTGAAAATCACTTTCAGTTGTTGTGAAATTATAAAGTTCATTCATGAAAGGCACCTCAATAATTGAACTGCACATTTGCAGATAAGATTCAGAGACTGGTCGATCAATGTGCAATTCAGACGTGACGTTATAAATACTGTTTTTCGCTTTCGCGTCTTTCGTTAGTCCGAATTTTAATTGAGAACCACTTAAGATCGTAAAGATCTTGCTGAAATGAGAATGTGTTTCAAGGTCAATGAAAATATCAGGCTTTCTCATAAAAAGAGTTTTGATGCTTGAAAGCGTAGATATGATTGTAGAATAAAAGGATTTATCATCGATGATGATCAATTCGTCGATCACGTTGATCTGTTGGAGGAATTTCTTATTCGATAAAGTGGAAAGGTAAATGATGCGCACATCCGGAAATTGTTTTTTCAGAGTAAGCAATAGCGGGGTCGATTGAATTATGCTTCCCATGCCAAGAAACTTACAGACTACAATTGATTTTGGAGATTTCAGTGAATCTTTTTTTCTTTTTCTGAAAAGCCTGTCAAAACTATTGAGCAAAAAGACGATGAAGCCACCTGCAAATTTATCTATGACAATTTTTGTTGACGTTTTCATTGCGGTTCAACGACTTTCATTTTCAAAAGTAAATATCGGTCCTCTTTATAGATCGTATCAAATTCTGATTTGTTGATCATGAGAAAATCCTGCAGACTCTGATTGAACGCACCTGATCTTTCATCAGCATAAAAAATATAATCGCAATTCAGGTTTTTAAGATTCGCCAGATTTTCTTTTTCAGTCTTATGCTGGATCAGAAAAGTAGATTTTCTTTGGCCATACAAGTTCATTGCACGTGCCCGGGAAAATAAAACGATGGATTCCTTCGGAGTTTCATTGCGGATGAATTTAAGAGCCACCCGGGCATCATTTGCATAAGGCCCATCTGTTTCCGGGAATGCGTTCAAGATTTTGTTACTTAAGATAATTGATGTACAGAAAATGATTGTTAAAATCAGAAATGACTTGTCTTTTGTAATCAGTAGAAGGTAAATAGTCTGAAATCCTTTGACGAAATAAATCAGAACAAAGGGCATAACAGGATAAAGAAACCTTAAGCCCGATGATGAATATGGATATATGGCGATCAGCAATAAATAGAAAATGAAAAACCACTCTGCGGCTCCTTTCTCTTTCAATTTTTTGTAAAAGCCGGTAATGATCAATACTAAGAAAAGCATAGTAATTATGACTGATGAAAAAGTTGGGATAAATACAGCAGCAATTTTTTCAAAAAAGGCGAAGAAGTTGGAAGGGATCATCAATCGGTTCGATTCAAATTGTCCGGAATAGAATCCTAAGAAATTGCTGATATCGATATTGAACAGAAGGCTATTTAATATGCAAAATACAGCAACAGTTAAAGCCGTAAAGATTCCAAAATCCAGTAGTCTTTTATGCATTGAAATTTGTCTCTGAGTGATCATCAGCCAGCAAAAAACTGCCGGTAAAATAACCAGTCCTGAGATTCGAATTGAGATCAGAATTCCACCAAGCAAACCCGCAAGCAGGAACGATCGTCGGTTGTCTGATTTCAGACAAACAATTATTGCAAGTAAGATCAAAGTAAATGGAAATTCAGATAAAATTTCCATTTTCAAGATCATTGAAATGATATTATAAGAAAAGAATATAGCTATCAATAAACTCAATTTAACATCAAAAGTCTTTTTTAGATAATCAAAAAGCATTAAAGCTGTTAAGATTAAAATTATAGAATTAAGGTAAAGATAAGGTGGAATATAAAGACCATAGATGGAGTACAGCGGAGCTAAAATTATCGGAAATCCGACGGGATAAGCAACGATTGCATATGGTAATTCGTCCTCGGCAAAGACCAGATCAGTGTTTGTTTGCGGTACATTTTCAATCAGGTTTTTCGACTGCAAAAAGTACTGTGCATAATCGTCGCCCCAGTCATGGGTAGTACTAATGCCAATCCAGAAAAGCGGCAGAAGTAAGAAAACAAGGAGGAGCCTGAATTTCATAAATCTGATGGAAAGATAGGGTAAAAAAATGTTTTCAAACAGGCCGAAAAGTCTATTTGAAGAATACAAAATAGGGTTAGCAAATGACTAAAAACGTACATTTGCAAGGCAAAATAAAAGCGATGAAAGAATCAGTTTTAGTAATAGGTGCAAAAGGGCAGATCGGTTCAGAGTTAGTTGATGAACTTCGGCGGATCTATGGCAATTCAAACGTGATCGCTACAGATATCAAAATGCCTTCAGAAGGTTTTCTGGACAATGGCCCTTTTTATCAGCTCGATGTTCTCGACTTTGTAAAAGTTTCGGAGATCATCCGCAAGCACAATGTGAAACAGGTATATCTCCTTGCTGCATTGCTAAGCGCTACTGCCGAACAAAAAGTGAAGTCGGCATGGCGATTGAACATGGAAGGATTATTGGGAACACTTGAACTTGCACGTGAAGAAAAATTCAAATTGTTCTGGCCAAGTTCAATTGCAGTCTTTGGACCAAACACTCCCAGAGTCAATACTCCACAATTTACAGTTACAGAACCATCGACTGTTTACGGCATAAGTAAACTTGCAGGTGAACGCTGGTGCGAATATTATTTTCAGAAATTCAATGTTGATGTGCGATCAATCCGTTATCCGGGATTGATCGGTTATAAATCTGAGCCCGGTGGCGGCACGACTGATTATGCAGTTCATATTTTTCATGAAGCCATCAAGAATAAAACCTACGAATGCTTTTTGTCTGAGAATACTGAATTACCAATGATGTACATGCACGATGCATTACGAGCAACGATCGGATTGATGGATGCAAGCGCAGATCAAGTAAAGATCCGTTCATCGTACAATGTTGGCGCAATTAGTTTTACTCCTAAACAACTTGCAGCAGAGATCAAAAAACATATTCCTGATTTTACCATTACCTATAAGCCTGACGTCAGACAACAATATGCTGACTCATGGCCGAAAAGTATTGATGACACAGAAGCAAGAAAGGACTGGAACTGGAAACCTGAATTTGATCTTTCTACTATGACTGAGGATATGTTACAGCATATTCAGGCGATGGTGCAGCATCATTGACGATTGTTACAGGTTACAGGTTTCAAGTTACAGGTTGCAACCTGCAACTTGAAACTTGAAACCTGTAACACCAACCAAAATAAATAACCGATTCGTAATTCGAACAGTTAGTTTAAAACTGCTTATGTCACTTAAAATATACAACACTCTATCCCGCGAGAAAGAAACTTTTGAAACTATCATTCCTGATTACGTCGGAATGTATGTTTGCGGGCCTACGGTTTATAGTGATGTTCATCTTGGTAATTGCCGGACGTTTATTTCTTTCGACATCATTTATCGTTACCTGAAGTATCTTGGATACAAAGTCCGTTATGTGCGAAACATTACTGACGCCGGACATTTAGAAGGTGACCGGGATGAGGGTGATGATAAATTTGCAAAGAAGGCACGACTGGAACAAGTGGAGCCGATGGAGATCGTGCAGAAATACACAGTTGGATTTCATCAGGTGATGGATCAGTTTAACAACATGCCGCCATCGATCGAACCTACAGCGACAGGACATATTCTTGAGCAGATCGAAATGACAAAACAGATCATTGCAAATGGGTATGCTTATGAAGTGAATGGAACGATCTATTTTGATGTTGAGAAATACAACAAAGAAAAACCGTATGGCATTCTTACTAACCGTAAGCTTGAAGACTTATTAGAAGGCACGCGCGATCTTGATGGCCAAGACGAAAAACGTGGTCGTCTGGATTTTGCATTATGGATAAAAGCCAAGCCTGAACATTTAATGCAATGGCCAAGTCCTTGGGGAAGTGGTTTCCCTGGTTGGCATATTGAATGTTCTGCAATGAGTGAAAAATATCTGGGCAAGCAATTCGATATTCATGGCGGCGGAATGGATCTTGCTGCCACGCATCATACCAATGAAATTGCTCAAAGCGAAGCATGTTATCATACCAGTCCGGCGAAATACTGGATGCATACAAATATGCTTACAGTAAATGGAACGCGAATGAGTAAGTCGTTAGGCAATGGATTTTTACCCGGAGAATTATTTACCGGCGATCACCCGCTGTTGGAAAAAGCATATTCTCCAATGACCGTTCGTTTTTTCATGTTGCAAACACATTACAGAAGTACACTTGATTTCAGTAATGAAGCATTACAAGCATCAGAAAAAGGGTTGAAACGATTGTGGGATGCCTATGAAGTACTGAAAAACTTCAGTACAACAAATGCTACAGCAGCTGACGCTGAGCTTGAAACGAAAGTCTTGAAACATATTAATGGTTTCGACGAAAGTATGAACGACGATTTCAATACAGCGAAAGTTGTTGCGAATATGTTTGAACTGGTTCCTGTGATCAATTCGATCAAAGAAGGAATAATCGGTCTGAATTCTGTTTCAGGAAAAACGATTGAGTTGTTGCAAACAAAATTCAAATCATACTTAGAAGATGTTTTTGGTTTAAAAGTTGAATCAGTTCCGTCTGACGGAAAACTTCCCGGTGTTATTCAATTACTGATCGACATCCGCAAAGAAGCAAAAGCCAAAAAAGATTTCGCCACCAGCGACAAGATCCGCAATCAATTACTTGAACTGAATATTCAGTTGAAGGATGAGAAGAATGGGGAAGTAAGCTGGAACATTTCCTGAAAAAATAAAACACAAGAACACAAGTTCACAAAAAGATCACGGAAATCTTTGATTCAGATAATAGTGCCATTCCGTGATCTTATTGTGAACTTGTGTTCTAAGTGTTTTAAATTAAAATTTCGTAAAATCAAATTACAGAATAACGCGATGAAAATATTCCTTAAAGCACTGATTATTTTATTTATCTATTCCTGCAATTCTAAACCAGACAAACCGGTTGAAACTCCTGTAGAAAATAATACTCCTCAGGTTATTGTCCCGGAATTTATTGCTGACTCAGCCTATGCCTTTATAAATGCCCAATGCGATTTCGGACCACGCGTACCGAATTCAAAAGGTCACATTGCCTGCGGCGATTACCTGACAGAGAAAATGACCTCATGGGCGGATACTGTAATTGTACAGAAAGGAGTTGTCACAGCATACGATGGAACTCGCTTGAACTTCAGAAATATCATAGCCACATTCAATCCGCAGAATAAGAACCGTATTTTATTATTTGCTCATTGGGATACTCGTCCATGGGCAGACAAAGACGAAAAGGATAAAGACAAACCGATCATCGGTGCAGATGATGGTGCAAGTGGAGTGGGAGTATTGATGGAAGTTGCACGCCTATTGAAGTTGAATAAAATTGAACTTGGCATCGATATCATATTTTTTGATGCAGAAGATTATGGCAAAGAAGGAGGTGGCAGCGAAGCTGAAGATACATATGCACTAGGTACTCAATACTGGACGAAGAATTTGCATGTTCCCGGATATACAGCCAACTACGGAATTCTGTTGGATATGGTTGGAGCAAAGAATGCGCAATTCCGTTACGAAGGATTGTCGTATGAACGCGCAAGCAATGTTGTTCTGAATGTATGGAACACAGCCGAATCTCTTGGATACAGTAATTATTTTCTTCGTCAGGATGGTGGCTGGGTTACGGATGATCACGTTTATGTAAACAAAATGGGAATTCCCGCAATCGACATTATCAACAGCGATCCTTCAAGCCGGAATGGTTTTGCAAAACACTGGCATACGCATGCTGATAATATGGATGTGATTGATAAGAATACGTTAAGGGCTGTGGGGCAGACGTTGATGAGTGTTCTCTTTAGAGAGAAATTTTCGTCGTGATTTTTTTTAAACACAGAGGCCATAGAGAAAAAAGGGAGGAAAAAAAGAAATGATCTCTTTTTCCTCCCTTTTTTTCTTTGTGCCCTCCGTGTTTATTTTTTAAGCGCAATCATTTTTTCAATTGAATTAGAACTCCGCATTCTTCGGCGCCCTCGGAAACGGAATCACATCCCGTATATTCGTCATCCCCGTCACAAAAAGAATCAGTCGCTCGAAGCCTAATCCAAATCCCGAATGTTCGCATGCACCGAATTTGCGAGTATCAAGATACCACCACATTTCTTCAACAGGAATATGCATTGTTTTCATTCGTTCAACAAGCTTGTCGTAATTTTCTTCACGCTGTGAACCACCGATGATCTCACCGATCCATGGGAAAAGAATATCCATAGCACGAACTGTTTTTCCATCTTCATTCAGTTTCATGTAGAATGATTTGATGTCTTTCGGATAATCAGTAAGAATTACAGGACGTTTGAAATGTTCTACTAAATAATTTTCATGTTCCTTCTGAAGATCAGTTCCCCAATCAACAGGAAATTCAAATTTCTTTTTTGCAGATTTTAAAACTTCCACTGCTGCAGTATATGTCAAGCGCTCGAAAGGATTTGCTACAACGGATTGCAAACGTGCGACAAGTTCTTTATCGTACATCGTATTCAAAAATTCCAGATCATCTTTACAATTATCTAGAGCATATTGAATAAGATACTTCAAAAAATCTTCTGCAAGATCCATGTTATCTGCAATGTCATAAAATGCCATTTCCGGTTCTATCATCCAGAACTCAGCTAAGTGACGTGGCGTGTTTGAATTCTCTGCACGGAAAGTTGGCCCAAATGTATAGATGCGGCCCAATGCCATTGCACCTAATTCACCTTCGAGTTGTCCGCTTACAGTTAAGTTTGTCGACTTACCGAAAAAATCTTCTTTGAAGTTTACAGTTCCATCTTCATTCTTCGGCGGGTTCACCGGATCAAGAGTTGTAACGCGAAACATTTCTCCTGCACCTTCTGCATCTGAACCGGTAATGATTGGTGTATGCAGATAGAAAAATCCACGATCGTTGAAATATTTGTTGATGGCAAAAGCCATGTTGTGTCTTATGCGAAGCACTGCTCCGAAAGTATTTGTCCGCGGACGAAGATGCGCTACTTCGCGTAAAAATTCCAGCGTATGTCCTTTTTTCTGCAATGGAAAAGTATCATCAGCTCCGCCAAGTAAAATAATTTCCGAAACCTGGATCTCTACAGTTTGTCCTTGTCCCTGCGACTGAACCAAAAGTCCTTTTGCATGAATACAGGCACCTGTTGTAATCGGCTTCAATGTCTCTTCCGAAAATTTCGAAAGATCAACTACCAGTTGAATATTATTAATCGTTGAACCGTCATTGACAGCAATAAAAGCAACTTGTTTGTTTCCGCGTTTGGTACGTACCCAACCTTTAATTTCTGTAGTGGTATTGTAATCTGTCGATTGGAGCAGATCAATGACTCTGAGCTTTTTCATAGGCGGCAAATGTAGGGAAATTTAGGTGAGAAATAATATTGAAAACTATCATTAAGCATTAATTAACCCGTTGTTCGAAATTCAAAACGTTCGCCCTTCGACTTCGCTCAGGGACCGGGGGACTTGGGCAGATATGTGTGAATTTTTTGCGAAGAAAATTTCCTTAAAATTGAGGTTAAATTTTCTTCGCAAAAAATTCACACATTACCACTTATAAGACGGTCCCCGAGCGAAGTCGAGGGGCAATAATTTCGAACAAC
>JAYUWA010000285.1:0-5592 GCA_043753795.1 Bacteroidota bacterium
ACTTCGGCTACTACAGTAAACTGGTACAGTTCTTCTTCAGGTGGTACACAACTTGGAACCGGACTTACCTTTAATACTCCTTCTATTTCTTCTACTACAACATATTATGCAGAAGCAAATAATGGTTGTGCAAGTACAAGAACTGCGGTTAATGCAATAATTAATTCTATACCATCTGCTCCTACAGCACCAGCTGTAAGCAGATGTGGAACAGGAACCGTCACGCTTGTCGCGACTTCTTCAGAGCAATGTTTTTGGTATAGCGCCGCTTCGGGTGGAACACTTCTATTTACAGGCTCATCATTTACAACACCGAGTATTTCTTCAATTACTACTTATTATGTAGAAACAGGAAATTCTTGCAGAAGTAATCGGGTTTCTGTTCAAGCTATAATTACCACTCAACCTGCCAGTCCATCTGTAACTGATGGATCAAGATGCGGAACAGGAACAGTTGATCTATCGGCTTCTTCTTCTTCACAGATCAACTGGTATACTGCTGCAAGCGGCGGAAGCTCCATTGCTACCGGAGCTACATTCACAACTCCAAGTATTTCTTCAACAACGATCTATTACGCTGATGCAGGCACAGGTTGCAACAGTCCAAGAGTACCTGTTTCAGCAACAATAGATCCGGTACCAGCTGCACCAAGTGCAAACGATGTTACTCGTTGTGGTACAGGAACGGTGACATTAAATGCAACAGCTACACAACAAGTTTACTGGTATAGTTCTTCATCAGGCGGAACGTTATTGCATACAGGAAGTTCATTTACTACCCCTTCAATATCGAATACAACAACTTATTATGTTGAGCAAGGTAATACTTGTCGAAGTAACAGAGTTGCTGTCGATGCAATTGTAACACGACCTCCCGCAAGTCCGGCTGTAACGGATGGTAACCGTTGCGGTCCCGGAACAGTGGTGTTAACAGCAACTTCTCTTGCTCAGATCAACTGGTATGCAAATGCAAGTGGTGGAATTGCATTGGGTACTGGCAATTCGTTTACTACTCCTTCAATTTCTAGTACAACTATATTTTATGCTGATGCCGGTACAGGCTGCAATAGTGCACGCGTCCCTGTTTTAGCGAACATAAATTCTACTCCTGCGGCACCTGTTGCGAATGATGTTTCAAGATGTGGTCCTGGAACAGTAAATCTTACTGCAACTGCTTCCGGAGAGATCAACTGGTATGCTTCACCAAGTGGTGGTTCTGTACTCTTCACAGGAACTACTTTTACAACACCTTCGATCTCATCTACGACTACTTATTATGTTGAAACTGATAATGGATGTGTTTCTTCACGTACTGCTGTGAATGCAATTATTAATTCGCCACCTGCTGTTCCTATATTGACAGATGGTTCTCGTTGCGGAACAGGAACAGTTGTATTAACAGGTTCTTCTACTTCAAACGTCATCTGGTATTCGTCAGCAACAGGTGGAAGTATTTTAGGAACAGGATTAACATTCACAACACCACCGATCGGTACTACTACTACATTCTATGCAGAAGCAGGAACGGGTTGTAACAGTGCCAGGGTGTCAGTGCAGGCAATTGTAAATTCAGTGCCTTCGCTTCCTGTAGCTGCCAATGTTTCAAGATGTAACTCAGGTACACTGACATTAACAGCAAGCTCAAATGGACCGCTTACATGGTACGATGCTTCAACAGGAGGATCAATTCTGGGTACCGGGTCATCATTTATTACACCAGTCTTATCTTCAACAACAACTTACTATGTTGAAGCCGGAGATATTTGTTTGACAAACAGAGTTGCAGTTGATGCTATTATTACATCAGCACCTGCAGTTCCTGTTTTAACTGATGGAGATCGTTGCGGAAGCGGTTCTGTGGTATTGACTGCTACAAGTTCTAGTCAAGTGAATTGGTATGCATCTGCAAGTGGCGGTTCTGTTTTAGGAACAGGATTAACATTCAATACTCCTTCCATTACTTCTACAACTACATTCTATGCTGATGCAGGGATCGGTTGTAATAGTGCACGAGTCTCTGTTCAGGCTATCGTTAATCCGATACCTGCAGTACCTGTTGCAGTGAGTGGAAACCGATGTGGGACCGGAGTAGTTACATTAACAGCAAGCTCGCCTGAACAAATTTATTGGTTTACATCTGCTGCCGGCGGAATTCCTGTTGGTACGGGTGGAACATTTAATACTCCTTCTATATCTGGGACTACAACATATTATGTAGAGACCGGCGATGATTGCAGAAGCAACAGGGTAGCAGTACAGGCAATAATAAATCCAATTCCTTCCGTTCCTGCAACTTCAGATGTTTCAAGATGTAATTCAGGAACAATAACGTTGAATGCAGTTTCAACCGAAACAGTATTCTGGTATGATACTCCGTCCGGTGGAAATTTATTATTTACCGGTTCAACATTTATTACTCCTTCACTAACAGTTTCAACTCCTTACTATGTAGCGACCGGCGATATTTGTATCAGTCCGCGAGTACAGGTCTATGCCATAATCACTTCACCGCCGGCTGATCCTATCGTGACTGATGGGTATGCATGCGGCACAGATTCAGCATTGTTGGTTGGAAATGCATCTACGCAGATCAACTGGTATGATGCTCCAAGCGGTGGAACGCTGATCGGTATCGGAGATTCAATTTATACTCCGGTCATTTCTGTGAATACTACATTCTACGCAATTGCAGGACTTGGTTGTAACAGTAATCCTGTTGCTGTGGATGTGGTGATCAATCCGGTTCCGGCTGACCCTTCTACTCAAAGTGCGTTTGTCTGCGGATCAGGTACTGTTACATTGAATGCAACTTCCACTGAACAACTTTACTGGTATGATTCACCGACAGGCGGAACGTTACTTCTTACAGGAAGTACTTTCGTTTCACCTTCGCTTTCTTCTACAACAACTTACTATGTAGAGGCAGGTGATCTTTGCAGAAGTAACAGGATTGCAGTTGATGCAACAGTTACTCCGTATTCAGTTATCAATACATTGAATTCTGCAAGTAACTGTGGTGATGGAAGTGTAACTCTGGAAGCAATATCTATTGATCCAATCTCATGGTATGATGCACCGGGTGGTACATTGATTGCTTCCGGATCTACATATGTAACTCCTGTGCTTACTTCATCACAAACTTATTATGTAATTGCAGGTGATGATTGTCCAAGTAATATTCAGCCGGTGAATGCAACTATTTATAATCTTCCTGTTGTTGATCTTGGACCGGATTCATTGTTCTACCAAAGCGGACAGACAGTTGTTCTTGATGCCGGCAATGGTTTCATTAATTATGTCTGGAATACTACCGAAACTACTCAACAGATATCAGTAACAAACTCAAATTTCTATGAGGTTACTGCAATCGATTCTAATGGTTGTTCAGGAAGTGATATGATATATGTTGATTTCTATATTGGAATTGAGAACACTGAATTGAGTCAGTCTTTATCAGTTTATCCAAATCCAACAAATGACAAATTTACATTGGAAGTAAGAAAACAGTCGATCAAAAAATTGTCAGTGAAAATTCTTTCTTCCGATGGAAAACTGGTAAATAGTATTGTGCTTAATTCACCTTCAGGAATTTACAAGCAGGAATTTGCAATGCATGGGTATTCTGCAGGAATTTATTTTGTGGAATTACAGAGCGACAATCAAAAAGCAATTGTTAAATTGATTGTACAGTAAATTTTTTTAAAAATATTAAAGGGGAAGGCGAAGAGTTTTCCCCTTTTTTTATTTAACAAATTGTGCAATTTATCAATTTGCTATTCAGAAAAATATATTTATATCTTTACATAAATGGTTGTAAAAAAATTAGGGGTTTGGCGGAAAAGATATTTTGGTACCAGAACATCACTGATACTAACAAGTGTTGTTATTGGCTTACTGACTGCTGTGTGTGCAGTTATTCTTAAAAATGGAGTCGCATTCATTCAGCAAATGGTACATGAACTTTCGATCAATGAAGGTTATCATTTTCTGCTTTTTATTTTTCCAACAGTAGGTATCCTACTTACGGTTGTCTATACTCAGGTCTTCAGAAAGGGTGAGCTTGGCAGAGGCGTCACAAATATTATTTATGCCATTTCAAGGAAGTCGAGTTACGTTGAAAAGGATAAACTGTATTCACAAATGCTAAGTAGTATTCTTACTGTTGGATTTGGAGGCTCTGCCGGACTGGAAGCTCCGATTGCGGCTACCGGTTCAGCTATTGGGAGTAATACAGCCCGTTGGCTAAGATTCAATCTCAAAGAACGAACATTACTTCTCGCTTGTGGTGCTGCCGCAGGGATCTCTGCAATTTTCAACGCGCCGATAGCAGGTGTAATTTTTGCCTTTGAAATTTTGCTTGTCAATATGCCTGTTCCTGTAATAGTACCTTTGATAATTGCTTCAGCAAGTTCTGCATTGTTATCGCACCTGATCTATTCCGGTCAGCCGTTTGTTCTGATCACCAGTTCGTGGTCTTCAAATCATCTTGGATATTATATTTTATTCGGCTTTATTTCTGCTATTGTTTCCGTTTATGCAATAAGAATTTATTTCTATGTCGGTGATCTTTTTTATGGAAAGCGAAATGTTTACCTGAAGGCTTTGCTCGGCGGACTAACACTTGGCGGACTGATCTTTTTATTTCCACCCTTGTATGGAGAAGGTTATGGGAGTGTGCTGGATCTTCTGCATAAAGATCCCGGTGGACTTATCGTTGACAGCATTTTTATTCCTGATGCCGGTGCATGGATATTGGTTGTTGTTGCAGTCGCGTTAATGTTATTGAAAGTTGTCGCAACTTCTCTGACTGTAGGAGCAGGAGGTAATGGCGGTATGTTTGGGTCTTCACTTTTTACAGGTGCAATGTGCGGATTTGCTTTTGCGCATACGGTAAATCTATTGGGAATTGCACAACTTGATGAAGTCAACTTTACAGTGATCGGAATGGCTGCTATGATGAGCGGCATAATTCATTCACCACTAACTGCCATATTTCTCATCGCAGAAATAACAGGCGGGTATGCCCTGTTTGTTCCGTTGATGGTCGTAAGTTCAATCGCATATTTGGTTTCAAAATACTTCGAACCTTTTTCAGTCTATACTAAAAAACTAGCATTGAAAGGCGATCTGATAAGCACCGATAAAGATAAACTTGTTCTGGCACGAATGGCTTTACGCAATTACCTGGAAACCGATTTTGTTCCAGTCAATCAAAATGATACACTGGCTGAATTAATTCATGCAATAGAAAATTCAAAACGGAATATTTTTCCGGTAGTCAATGCAGATAATATTCTGGTTGGAGAAATTCTTCTTGATAACGTCCGGCATGTTATGTTTTCAAAAGAACTGTATGACAAAACATACATTAAAGATCTGATGATCACACCTGCTGCCATTGTAGATATGCACGACAGTATGGAAGAAGTACTAAAACTATTCGATGAAACCAATCAATGGAATTTACCTGTAACAGATAAAGGTAAATACATTGGCTTTGTTTCTAAATCAAAAATTTTCACGCATTATCGGCATCATTTGATTAAGGATGGCATTGTGCCGGCATGATAGTTCAAAGTTCAAAGTTCAAAG
>JAYUWA010000286.1:0-1759 GCA_043753795.1 Bacteroidota bacterium
CGGTCCCTGAGCGAAGTCGAAGGGCGAACGTTTTGAATTTCGAACAACGGGTTAGTTATTAGTTATTCGTTATAAAAAACTACCGTCGCATCCCCGGCATATTCCGCATCATCTTTGCTGCCTGATCTTTATTGGAGAACACTTTCATCATCTTCCGCATTTCATCAAATTGTTTGATGAGTTTGTTTACATCCTGAATTGTTGTTCCACTTCCATTTGCAATTCGCTGGCGACGACTACCGTTGATGATCGTAGGATTTTTCCTTTCTTCAACAGTCATTGAATGAATCATCGCTTCAATATGCTTGAACGAATCATTGCTGATATCCACATCGCGCACTGCTTTTCCTACTCCGGGAATCATACCTAATAGGTCTTTCATATTTCCCATCTTTTTGATCTGTTGGATCTGTCCAAGGAAATCATCAAAACCAAACTGATTCTTCTGGATCTTCTTCTGAAGTTTCGCAGCTTCTTCTCCGTCGAATTGCTCTTGTGCTTTCTCGACAAGGGAAACGATGTCACCCATACCAAGAATCCTGTCAGCCATACGACTCGGATAAAATACATCGAGTGCATCAAGTTTTTCTCCGGTTCCAACAAACTTGATTGGCTTATTTACAACAGCCTTAATTGAAAGCGCAGCACCGCCACGTGTATCGCCGTCTAATTTGGTAAGTACAACTCCATCGAAATTCAGGCGGTCATTGAATGTCTTCGCAGTATTAACAGCATCCTGTCCTGTCATGGCATCCACCACGAATAAGATCTCATTCGGATTGATCGCTTTTTTTATAGCTTCAATCTCCTTCATCATTTCCTCGTCGATCGCAAGGCGACCGGCTGTATCGATGATCACAAGATTGTGATTGAATTCTTTTGCGAAAGCAATACCATTCTTAGCGATCTCAATAGGATTTTTATTTCCTTCTTCACTATAAACCGGAACGCCGATCTGTTCTCCTAAAACTTTCAACTGATCAATGGCAGCCGGACGATAAACGTCACATGCAACCAACAGCGGTAATTTCTGGCGTTTCGTTTTAAGAAACATTGCCAACTTCCCTGAAAGAGTCGTTTTACCAGAACCCTGCAATCCCGACATCAGGATAATCGATGGATTAGAGTCGATACTGATATCAACCTTATCACCACCCATTAAGTTCACTAGTTCATCGTGAGCGATCTTCACCATCAATTGCCCGGGCGATACAGAATTCAATACATTCTGCCCTAGCGCTCTTTCCTTAACGGTATCCGTAAATTGCTTTGCTACTTTAAAATTGACATCGGCATCCAACAATGCCTTACGAACTTCCTTAAGCGTTTCCGCCACATTGATTTCCGTGATCTTACCTTCGCCTTTCAGTACCTTAAAGGCCCTTTCGAGTTTGTCCGATAAATTTTCAAACATAAAATTCCGCTTTTTTAGTCGTGCGAAATTAGCAAACTTTTGGTCAATAATTGCGATTGCTGAAGGGTAAAGTTCACAGTTAAATGGGAGTTGAAAAAGACGTCAAGCATGGTAGGCGCTTTTTGTAATTGAGGTAAAGGGTTAAGGGTCAAAGGTCAATCTTGCGAACCTTCAGCGCCTTGATGTCCTTTCAACATTCAGTTAGTCTTCCTAAATTTACCTTTCACCTTTTGACAACTCCAGTTTGGAGTTTATAAACAATTGCAAACAAATATGTTATGGCAAATAGTTCCTAAAACGCTACCAGCTAAATAATAACTACTCAGCCATTACAACCAACCCATC
>JAYUWA010000287.1:0-1757 GCA_043753795.1 Bacteroidota bacterium
AAAAGACCAGTAGAATCAATTTTTAATATATAAATACTATCAGTACTACTTCTTATACCGGAAACAGCATATCCACCATCCAGTGTATTTATAATATAAATTCCAGCACCTGGGCCATAGATTTCTGCATAACTATTTTTTAGAAAAAATAATAAAACAAAAAAAGAAATGCGGATTTTTTTCATCTTGAATTAATTAATTACAAATTTTACTGCCGCACTTTCTTCAGTTCCTGATTTCAGTTTCAAAAAATATAATCCTGAAGTCAATTTCAGATTGTCGGTATTAATGGTGAAAGAGTTCTTTCCTTCGATAGTGAATTTCGTTTCAGACAAGTAAGCAATCTTTCCATCAATTGAGAAAATCTCAAATTGAATTGATTCAGATTGCTTCAATATATAGTCAATTGAGATTTCTGATTGAACAGGATTAGGAAAAAGAGAAATTGATCGGATACTTTTTTCCGGCTCCTCAATATTAACTGCAGTTAATCGAAGCGGATTTCCTGAGGAGTCAGTTAGACTGATTCATAATTGACCTATCGAATCTCCTGTAAATATAAATCCGCCTTGCATTGTTATTTCAAAATAATTTGCTCCCGAATGAACTGCAAAAGAACTTAACGTGTCAGCGTTTGCATTGAAGCGATATAAGCGATCGTTAGTATTACTTAATGCAGCAAATCCATCGTTGAAATTTTTATGTCTGCTTATGTGGAATGGATCCAATGTGTATCTCTCCCACAACAGTCCAAGATTGAAGTCAAATTTTGCAAAATAGGCATAGGGAGTAACTCCATTCTGCCAACTTCCGGCTACCAGATATCCTGAATCAATATTACAGATTGAAAAAACATTTAAGTTATAGAATGAAAGAGTATCATACCTGAAGTAGCTATTTATTGAATTGCATGAACTGTCAGTAATTGAAATGTTGTAGCCACTTGCATAGTCAAAGGGGCATATTGTCACGATATTCCGCTGCGAATCAAACACACGATTCCAATACATAGAAGAACCACCTACTTGTATTTCACTGACAAAATTCCCTGACCAATCAGTTTTCACAAGTCTGCTATCATTTGCTGGACCCTTGTTGTCATTATAAATGGTTAGTAAATAACCATCACTATAAACAGCTACATCTTGACCATAAGTTCCCCATTCTCCAATTTCAAAAAAATTATTCCACTGAAAAATTCCTTGTTTGTCAACTTTAATTAAACAAGCCATTGGAACTACATAGCTAACATTAAAGTTTGTATCAGAAGTACTAAAAATAATAAATCCGGAGTCGGTAGTCTGTGCTATGGAAGTTGCATTAAAAGGAGTTTGGGCCGGGAAATTAAATATCCATTGAGTTAATCCTGTCGAATCAATCTTTACAACATGCAAATTGGAGTCTTGCTTTCCTGATGCTGCATATCCGCCATCTAAAGTATTAATGATAAGCTGGCCATTTCCAGGTCCATATACTTCAGCATTGATTTTGCTTTGAAAAAACAGGATGAATAAAAGTGAGAGAAAGAATAATTTCATGATATTTATTTTGTAAATTACATATAAAAGTTCGGATATTGTGAATAAAAAGATTGACTTTTACCGAAGGTATATATCAATCGCTTCACCTTGATTAATAGAACTACCACCGGCTGCCGGTTCCTGTTTGTAGATAATCGCCTTTGTAGAGTCCCGAACGCCTTTATCGTAATAAATGGTACCAACATTCAATGAAGATCCTTTCAATACAAAAAGAGC
>JAYUWA010000288.1:0-1751 GCA_043753795.1 Bacteroidota bacterium
ATAACGACATCAGCAGGTGTTCTTGAACTTTCGCATATGTTAAACGATGCAGCATAAAATGTTGCATCCGTTGTCAACGGTGGAGTGGTAAGTAAAGAACCGGTTCCTAAAAGATTTCCGCCAACCGGAGCATCGTACCAATAAACCTGAGCAACTGAAACTGCATTTACATACGCAACGCCTTGTCCACAAGTTGTAGTATCACTGGTAACCGGTGGTGCAGGAATTTCATGAATAGTTGCTATTGCCGGTATCCGTTCACTTGCACATGTTCCAACTGCTTCTGCATAATAGGTTGTTGTGGTACTCAATGCCGGTGTCAGGAAATTAAATCCACTACCAACTTGTGTTCCGCCGAAATATGCATCATACCAGAAGATCGGATCTGCAGCATTAGCATTCAGTACAACAGTACCGGGACCACATCTTGAGTTATCGGTAACTGTTGGTGCAGGTGCAGATGTTACAGTAACGTTTACCGGTAACCTTTCACTAGGACAAACGATTCCTGCTTCCATATAATAGATCGTATCATGTGGAATAAATCCAGTGACAAACAGATTCCCTGTATGAATTAGTGCTCCCCCGGTTTGTGCATTATACCATCTTACTTCTGCTGTATCAACTGCATTGAGAATAACATTTCCGGGACCACAACGATTTTGATCCGGACAAACCGGAGCAGCAGTAACAGGATTAACTTCTACAATTACATCAACCAGATTACTCGGACAAGTTAAACTTGTTTGCGCGAAGAACTGAGTGTTACCTGTCAGATATGGTGTTAAGAAATTCGGTCCGGTACCAATGATATTTCCACCCGGAGTTGCAAACCAATAAATAGAATCAGGTGCATATGCGATGATCTGAACCTGACCTTCCCCACAACGTGAAGCAGGTGTTATAATTGGGTCTGCACCTTGTGTTACAACAGTAACAACTGTTGGTGGCGATGTGGTAGTACAGCCGCCAAAATTAATGATGACGTTATAAGTACCGGCAACAGTTGAAGTAAGCAATGTATCTGTTGCTCCGGGAATATCTGAATTATTTCTTTGCCATTGATAAGTATAGCCCGGTGTATAGGGTATTACTAAAGCTACACTTCCGCCAACACAAAACGTAGTACTTCCGTTTACTTCTGTTTCAGTATTTAGTGCACCTGAGAATTCAACTCCCGGTGATCCGCCAATACATCCTGCATACCAACTTGCACCCAGTGATAGATCTGCCGTGTTAGCTGTAAGTTCATTTGTGTATCCTTGTCCATCTGATGCAACAGGCCATGGAGCAACATCCTGAAAGTAGAACGATTTGAAAACTGTTCCATCATTTTTCAAAAAGCGAATTTGTTCTCCGGCATTACTTAAATTAAATCCAAGAGTACCAATAACATTATTTACATTCGGATAAACTGTTTTGAATTGTTCAAGATCTTCTGCAATTACTAAATATCCATTCGACGGAATAACAGTACTGACAGGAAATGTAAATGTGTTCCAGTCGTTTTCGTCTTTTATCATCCATCCCGAAATGTCTAGCGCAACATTACCATAATTATGTAATTCTATCCAGTCTTCTGCAGGATAAAGAGGTCCTGAATTATAATTGAATTCACTTATCGTTAACTGCGGAGTAATAGCGCTTCCTGAAAAATGCGCAGTGATAGCATCATCACCTGTAAAATTATATGTAGCTGCCTGATCAGGATCGTTTCCTCCAATCACCAAAGGAGAACTCCAATGATCAAA
>JAYUWA010000289.1:0-1748 GCA_043753795.1 Bacteroidota bacterium
CCGAAAGCCAGAGGAACAAAATCAAAAGCTCGTATCGATTCTTTCTATGAATTGAAAAATAAAGCTGCCGGCAAAAAGACAGAAGGGAAAATGGAGCTCGATATGAAAATGAATCGTATCGGAGGAAAAGTAATTGAGTTGAAGAAAGTTTATAAAGGCTATGATAATCTGCCTATCCTTCAGGGATTTGATTATACCTTCAAAACAGGCGAGCGTATTGGTATTGTAGGAAAGAACGGCGCAGGGAAATCTACTTTTTTGAATCTCCTTGTAGGACTTGAACAACCTGATTCAGGAAAAATTAATGTCGGTGAAACAATTGTGTTCGGATATTATTCGCAGCAAGGCTTGGAAGTGAAGGAAGACAAGCGCGTGATCGAAGTTGTGAAAGAGCATGCTGAAGTTATTCAGTTAAGCGATGGTTCAAAAGTTTCTGCCGGACAATTTTTGCAGTTGTTTCAGTTTCCACCGGAAGTTCAATATACTTATGTCAGTAAATTGAGTGGTGGAGAAAGAAGGCGTTTGCATTTGTTGACTGTCCTGATAAAAAATCCTAATTTTTTAATTCTCGATGAGCCTACGAATGATCTCGATCTTTTGACCTTGGGAATCCTTGAAGAATTTTTAATGAATTTTACCGGATGTCTTTTGGTTGTTTCGCATGACAGGTATTTCATGGATAAACTTGTAGACCATCTTTTCATCTTCGAAGGTGAAGGAAAGATCCGTGATTACAATGGATGCTATTCGGAGTACAGGATGTCAGAAGATGAGAAAGAAAAAAATCTGTCGAAGCCCAAACCGAAAAATCAGGAATCAACTATTGAAGAAGTAAAAAAAATAGATTCCGGCAAAAGAAAGATGACGTTCAAGGAAAAGTTTGAACTTGAAACGGTTGAAAAACAACTGGCGCATCTTGAAACAGAAAAAGAAGAGTTGACAAAAAAGTTGAGTAGCGGTAAAGGTAGTCATACAGAACTAACCGACTGGGCGAATAGAATGGAAGTGATCATCAGGGAAATTGATGAGAAGTCGGTACGGTGGATGGAACTTTCTGAAATTGCAGGTTAAGAAACAGAGAAAATATATATTATGGAGGCAACAAAATTTTTAGTTCATGCTACTATAACTGCTGACAAACAAAAGGCGTGGGATTATTATACTAAGCCGGAATATAAAACCAAATGGAACTTTGCTTCCGACGACTGGCATTGTCCGAGCGCAACAAATGATCTGCGCGTAGGAGGAAAGTACAGCGCCAGAATGGAAGCCAAGGATGGAAGTTCCGGATTTGATTTTGAAGCTACCTACGACGAAATCATTCCCGGTGAAAGTTTTCAGTACACTATGCCTGATGGTCGCCGCGTAAATGTTAGTTTCGAAAAGTCAGGAAGTCAGACGGAAGTAAAAGTTTTGTTCGATGCTGAAACTGTTAATTCAATTGAATTGCAAAAAGGTGGCTGGCAAATGATATTGGATAATTATAAAAAGTTTACGGAGGGCAATTGAAATAATTTTTTAATAAAACTGTGTACCTTAGAAAACGAATGGGTCCTTGCAGGATGACATTTGGATGATTACTTATGCACAAGGGGAAAAAGCGATGCGGGCCGCAGGCCTGCACCGCTTTTTCCCCTTGTGCATTTTACTGAAAAACACGTGTCATCCTGTAAGGACCCATTCGTTTTCTAAGGTACACAGTATGATTTTTATAGAATAAAAATCATACTGTCACATGCTACTGATAC
>JAYUWA010000290.1:0-5547 GCA_043753795.1 Bacteroidota bacterium
GGAAATTGTAAAGGCCCTTGTGAAGGTCATCAGTCGATGGAAGATTATGATCAGACCATCAAAGAAATTCGATTGATCCTGAAAGGAAATATAAATACAGTCATTCAGCATCTGAAAAATCTGATGAACCAGCAAGCAGCACAATTTTTTTATGAAGAAGCTCAGGTAACAAAACAAAAAATTGAATTGCTTGAAAAATTTAAAACAAAATCGGTTGTTGTGAATCCTTCGATCCATAACACCGATGTTTTCAGCATCGTTACTGAAGAGGATGCAGCTTTTGTAAATTTTCTCCGCATTATGAATGGATCAATTGTACAAGGACATACTCTTGAAATAAAAAAGAAACTAGACGAATCGCCCGAGGAGCTTCTGGAAATTGCAATCGCAGACCTTCGAACAAAATTTAATAGCGATGCTGCAGAGATAATTGTTCCATTTGAAGTTCCGACACTAATGGAAGGGGTTACATTTACAATTCCAAAAATTGGTGAGAAACGCCATTTGCTTTCTTTGTCAGAAAGCAATGTCAGAAACTATATCCGTGAACGTGATCTTCAACTGGAAAAACAAAATCCTGAAAACAAAGTTTTGCGATTGATGGAGAGAATGCAAAAGGATCTTCGTTTAACAGAACTTCCCAGACATATTGAATGTTTTGATAACTCTAATATACAAGGTGCATATCCTGTCGCTGCTATGAGTGTTTTTAAAAATGGCCAGCCATCAAAAAAAGATTACAGACATTTCAATATTAAAACAGTTGAAGGTCCCGATGATTTTGCATCGATGGAAGAAGTAATTTATCGCAGATATAAACGTATGCTCGACGAAGCACAGCCTCTCCCGCAGCTGATCGTGATTGATGGTGGCAAAGGTCAATTAAGTTCTGCAATGACAAGTCTCGAAAAACTCGGACTTGTAGGTAAAATGGCTGTAATTGGAATTGCTAAAAAGTTGGAAGAAATTTATTATCCAGGTGATTCTGCGCCTTTGTATATTGACAAAAAAAGTGAAACTCTTAGAGTAATACAGAATTTGCGCGATGAAGTTCACCGTTTTGGAATTACTCACCACCGGAATCGCCGTAGTAAAGGAGTTATGAAGACCGAACTTTCCGATATCAATGGCATTGGACAATCTACTGCAGATGAGTTGTTACGTGAGTTTAAATCGGTGAAGCGCATCAAAGAAGCCTCGCATGATGAATTGAAGGCTGTAATTGGAAACTCAAGAGCAGATAAAGTCTTTACACATTTTCATGATAAGACAGCAGACTAGATCAATATCATCAAATATTTTTGATAAGGTGTTTGTTCCATCTTACTCAACTGAATTCACATTTATTTCGAAAGTGCCTATGATTGTTTGGACGAAGTAATTCGTTTTGCTTTCAGAGGATTTATTAGACCCAAAGTCACAGCAATTTTAGGATTGCTTTAACATTTGCATCAGCATTTGTCGGTTATATTTACTGAACTAACCACATAATTCTGATCAGATGAAACAACTAATTTATTTCTCCTTTTTCTCTGTGTTAAGAAATTATTATGAAAACTGATCACTCAATAATTTCATTTCAATTCTCGGAGCAATTTTTTCATACAATACATGATACACTGCATTGGTAATTGGCATGTGTACATTATACTTTTTGTTCAATTCGTAAATACATTTTGTAGCATAATATCCTTCTGCAATCATGTTCATTTCCAGTTGCGCAAATTTTACCGAATATCCTTTTCCGACCATTGTCCCAAACATTCTGTTTCTACTGAACGACGAATACGCAGTTACCAAAAGATCGCCCAGATACGCTGAATCATTTATGTCTCTGTCTACCGGATGAACAGCATTTACAAACCGTTCAATTTCCTGAATTGCATTACTGATCAATACTGCTTGAAAATTATCGCCATAACCAACGCCATGACAAATTCCGCTGGCAATTGCGATTACGTTTTTTAAAACTGCTGAGTATTCCGTTCCATAAATATCATCGCTTACGGAAGTTTTGATGTATCGGCATGACATAACATTAGCAAGACGGGATGCTGTTGCTTTGTTTTGCGAAGCAATGGTAAGATAGGAGAGGCGTTCCATTGCTACCTCTTCAGCATGACAAGGTCCTGTTATAACTCCGATCTGATTAATGGGAATTCCAATTTTCTGATTAAGATAATCGCCAATGATCAGCAGATCATCAGGAATGATTCCTTTGATTGCGGAAAAAACAGTGCGGCCTTTGAAATCTTCACCTGAAATTTTATCCAGTGTGTTTTTAAGAAATGCAGAAGGAACTGCAAGTATGATAAGATCAGATGAAGTAATGGCTTTTTTAAGATCGGTTTCAATTTCAATTTTGGAAAGATCGATCTCTACGTCACTGAGATAATTCGGATTGTGTTTATATTTTCTGATGAACTCAGCAGTTTCATTACTACGCACCCACCAATGAATTTTGTTGACATTATTGGAAAGTATTTTTACGATTGCCGTTGCCCAACTTCCGCCTCCAATCACTGATATTGTTTGATCCATCTCGATTTTAGATTGATTACTATTCCGGATTATTTTGAAATATCAGAACGTTAGATCCTTTTCTATTTCTGCTTTGTTTCTGACAACTTTTACTTTTGTAGTTTCACCTTTAGTAAACTTTCCAAGAGCTTTCATGTAACTCATCATATCGAGTACTTTGTGTTCCCCAAGTTGAATGACGATATCTCCTGCCTGTAATCCGGCATTAGCAGCAGGCTTGCCATCAGTGACACCGTCAATGCGCATTCCGGTTCCTTCAAAAGAATAATCAGGAACAACTCCCAAGGTTACTTTGAACTTCGGTGCATCTTCGTTCTCATCATCCTTCGTTTTTGTAAATACCATTTTGTCCGCATCGTTGGCTCTGCGCAAAATAGATTGTAACAATTCCATTATCTGCATCTGACCATCATAATTGATCTTGTCTTCATCGTCAGTTGGTTTATGGTAATCGTTATGAGTACCGCTGAAAAAATGTAACACCGGAATATTCTGCAAGTAAAACGAAGTATGATCTGATGGTCCAACCCCGGAGTCAGTGGTTTTTAATCGCATGTCACCTGTAGGAATAGAATTGATCCACTCTTTCCATTGCGGAGAAGTACCCATACCATTTATAATTAAAGCCTTGTCATCGTATTTCAATCGTCCAAGCATATCCATGTTGATCATACAACTTACAGACTTCAGATCGATCGTCGGATGCTTCACATAATAATTTGAACCTAACAATCCTTTCTCTTCACCACTGAAGGCAATGAATAAATAGTTTTTGTTTTTTAATCCATTAGTGATAATATATTTTGCTAGTTCAATCATAGCGGCTGTTCCACTGGCATTGTCGTCGGCTCCGTTATGTATTGCTTTTTCTCCTCTATGCAGAGATCCTTCATCGCCATAACCAAGATGATCATAATGTGCACCGATTACAATTGTATAGGGAGATTTGTTATCAATGTATCCGATAATATTTTTTCCTTCTTTTTCAACATGAATTATATCGGCGCCAATTGTACAATTCGTAACAACACTGTCGCGTAACAATTCCGCTGCTTTTCCTTTTGCAAAAAGTATAGGAATAGAAACCGGTGTTGTATGATTCAACCAGTCTGCTTTTGGATCTGTTTGAGTAGTGTCGGAATTAATGAAAATAATTGCTGCTGCTCCTTTCAAAATTGCAAGATCTATTTTTTTTCTCAGATCACTCCACTCACCGAATTTTCCATGTGGAGTATTTCCATCAGGTGTTCCGGATTCAATCAGAAAAATTCGTTTTGCAATATTTAATTTTCCTTTATAATCATCGCGATTCAATTTAGTATCTGTGATTCCAAAACCAACTTTCGTGATGAAATTAGTAACAACAGAATTTCCGGAAAAAGGTAACGGATAAAAATCTTCGCCGTTTTTAAAAATATAATTGTTTACAACCAACTGCGTGCTGCTTCCAAAAGTTGCTCCTGAGTTGAATTTAAATTTTTGTACGTAACCGGATTCACCCTTAGCTTTTAATCCGATCGATTTAAATTGTTTGGTCAGATATTTTGCAGCTTTTGTTTCACCTTCAGTGCCCGCTTCTCTTCCTTCATAGTCGTCGGATGAAAGTGTGATAATATGTGATTTTAAATTTGCCTTAACTTGCTCATGCGATAAAGGCAATAATTTTGGTGCTGAACATGCACTTATTAAAAGTACTATGCTTACTATTTTATAAACCCCTTGCTTCATAGGTGCAATTTAATAAAAGTATTTATCTTCGCATTTAATTCAAAAGAAATAATTGAAATTATCTCTGCTCTTATTGTCGTTTTTATTTATGTCGCTCCGATCGGATGCACAAACTTCTGCATTCAATTCATTCTGGAAATTATCTTGTCCTGAAAAATGGTGGGTATTTACGCATCCGTTTGTTGCGAAAGAAGCATTTATGATCACGACTGAAGCCAGAAAGAAAAGCGACAGTCTGATGTCAGTTTCTTCATTGGATGGTGATCCGTTAGGAGGACAAATTGATGCATTCAGACACGCCTACTGGATGGCACGAATGGCACAGAACATGAAATGGAAAAAGGCATTACGTTTGGGAATTGCGCATGAGAAAGCAAACAAAATTTCATTCAGAAAAAATGAAAAAGATGAAGAGGGACTTTTGCCGGATTCTGTATCTTCTGCTATGGATCTTTTTAATAATGAAATTGGAGTTGCTATAGGCTGCAATTTGAAATTCATTTCCAGCCAGCAGATCTGTGATACAATTCTACATAATATCAAAACAGGAAAAATGAAAGTAATTTTGAAAAATTCAGCCGGCAAAGAATTGAAATGTGATGGTACTGAACTTGATAAAAGTGAATTTTCAGGGATGTGGAATATTCCAAAATGCATGGTAAATTCTGATTCTTTGTCGAAATAGAATTTACGATTGCTAAACATTCGAAATTAGTATTTATTTTAACGATTTTTCGATGAGGAATGAATTATTTAGCCGGGATTATCTGAAAAATTTATTATTTTTACCACATATCCTCCGAAATATGAAGTACACCCCCATTGACAATAAACTGTTCACTGAAAACAGAAAGAAATTTGTTGCTGAATTACAAAAGGACTCCATTGCAATTTTTCATTCCAACGATGAAATGCCACGCAATGGTGATTCCAATTTTCCTTTTCGTCAGAACTCTGATCTCTTCTGGTTAAGTGGTATTGATCAGGAACAATCCGTACTTGTGATTGCACCGAATCATCCAATCGCTGAATACCGTGAAATGCTTTTTCTTAGAAAAACAAATGAACATATTGCCGTTTGGGAAGGCCATAAATATTCAAAGGAAGAAGCAAGATCGGCTAGCGGTATACAAACGGTTTTTTGGGTAGACGATTATGTTTCTATTCTTCCGTTATTAATGCATCACTCAACTACAGTTTATATTAATTTGAATGAGAACGATCGTTTTGTTTCTGAAGTTGAATATCGGGATGAACGTTATGCGCGCGAACTGAAAA
>JAYUWA010000291.1:0-1746 GCA_043753795.1 Bacteroidota bacterium
TTCAAACTTACGCAATTTTATCAGTTTGAGATTTTTTATGCAATTTTATTCGGTTTCTTAATTGTTTTGTTTTCACCATTATACAACAACTTGTGCACCATTCCTTTTCATTTCCGATCTTTATACTGATTTTTACATTTTACTGATGATGTAATGACGAAACTAAGTGTAAATATCAACAAGATCGCAACTTTGCGTAATGCGCGCGGAGGAAATGTTCCTGACCTGATAAAAATTGCTATTGACCTCGAGAAATTCGGTGCAGAAGGAATTACAATTCATCCGCGTCCTGATGAAAGACACATTCGCAGAAAAGATGTTTATGATTTGAAACCTGTTGTGAAAACTGAATTCAACATCGAAGGTTATCCTTCAAAAGATTTTTTGCAACTGATCAAAGAGATCAAACCGGCACAAGCGACTCTTGTGCCTGATCCACCACATGTGCTCACATCCAATGCAGGCTGGAATGCCCGTGAACAAAAAACATTTTTGCAGGATTGTATTGCGGAAATTCATTCGTATGGTGTTCGTTCATCTGTGTTCATTGATCCTGATCCGGAAATGATGATCCATGCAAAAGAAACCGGAACTTCCAGAGTTGAATTATATACTGAAGCTTATGCCAGTCATTATTCAATTAATAGAGCAAAAGCAATTGCTCCGTTCATCACTGCTGCTAAAACTGCTGTTGAACTTGGATTGGGAATCAATGCCGGACACGATTTGAGTCTGGAGAATCTGAAATTTTTTGCAGAAAATATTCCACAGCTTTTGGAAGTTTCGATCGGACATGCTCTGATCTCTGATGCATTATACTTTGGATTACAAAATACAGTTCAACTTTATTTACGCCAACTGAAATGAAATTATACTTTAAAAAAATCGGCGGAGGAAAGCCACTGTTGATTCTACACGGTCTGTTTGGCCATGGTGACAACTGGAATACGTTATCAAAATCTTTTGCTGAAAATGGTTTTTGTGTTTATCAGATAGATATGAGAAACCATGGGCGCAGTGAACATAGTTTCGATTTCTCCTATGATTTCATGGCTAATGATCTAAAAATTCTGATGCAGGATGAAAATCTTACAAAAGCAGATATGATAGGACATTCAATGGGTGGAAAAGCTGCAATGTATTTTGCACTGGAGTATTCAGAACTTTTAAATAAAATGATCGTTGCTGATATTTCTCCGGCATACTATCCGCAACATCATCAATCAGTTTTATCGGCTTTGCACTCTCTCGATCTCAATACAATTAAAAGCAGAAAAGAAGCGGAGGAAAAATTAAGTGAAGCTTTAAATGACGAAGGAACAATTCAATTCCTACTGAAAAATCTCTATTGGAAAACAGATACACAGCTTGAGTGGCGTTTTGGATTGCAGGAGATCGAAGAGAATATTGAAATGGTAGGAGAGGCATTGCCTGGAACAAAAGTAATTGATGTGCCAACATTATTTTTAAAAGGAGAACGTTCCGGATATATTCAACAGGAACAGGAAGAATTGATCAAGACTAGATTTTCCAATGTAAAAATAGAGACTGTTCCTGATGCAGGGCACTGGGTTCATGCGGAAAATCCGAAAGCGTTTTTGGAAATGAGCCTCAGATTTTTATTAAAATAATCTGCGCAAAATCTGCGGAATCTGCGGGAGAAAATTACACTAGAATTTTCCCACAGATCTCAGAAAATTCCCACAGATCTTTGCGAGAATATATGTACTGTGTGTTTTTTCCCGC
>JAYUWA010000292.1:0-5520 GCA_043753795.1 Bacteroidota bacterium
AAGGTACACGTGTCGATGGAATTTATTCATCGGATCCGGAGAAAGATAAAGATGCAGTCAGATATGAAACAGTTACGTTCGATGAAGTCTATGAAAAAGGGTTGAAGGAGATGGATCTTACAGCGTTTACTTTGTGTAATGAAAATAAAGTTCCTATTATCGTATTCGATATGAATAAAGCCGGAAATCTTCTTCGTGTATTAGAGGGTGAAAGAGTAGGAACACTTGTTGAATTTTAAAATCATAAATTAAAGTCATAAATCTTAGCTTATGTTAGATACAAATAAATTGATCAGTGAATCAAAAGTTCACATGCAAAAAGCAATTGATCATCTTGAAGCAGAATTAACAAAGATCCGCGCCGGTCGTGCGAATCCATCGATGCTCGACATGATCCAGGTTGATTATTACGGTACGAATACGCCGCTATCACAGGTTGCAAGTATCACTACACCCGATGCTCGTTCATTAGCAATTCAACCTTGGGAAAAATCGATGATCAAGCCAATCGAAAAAGCGATCACCGATTCCAATCTGGGTTTCACTCCGCAGAATGATGGAACTGTTGTGCGAATCAACATTCCTGCATTGACAGAAGAACGCAGAAAAGATTTAGTGAAGAAAACAAAAGCAGAAGCAGAGCATGGCAAAGTTGGTATCCGTACCATCCGTAAAGAAGCAAATGATCTTATAAAGAAAGAAGGAAAAGTAATTCCCGAAGACGTAGCCAAAGGCTTAGAAGACCAGATCCAGAAAATGACAGATCAGTTTATTGCATTGGTTGATAAACATCTTGAGGCGAAGGAGAAGGAGATTATGACGATATAGTGAGTAGTAAGTGGTGAGTAGTACTGCTTGCAAATTTGAAGCTACTTTCAAATTGTAAACAAGAAGAGGTTATTGGTGTAAATTCCAATAACCTCTTCTTATTTATATTGAGTTAGGCTGAGGTTTTAAAAATTGTACAGTTTACTATTCACATTTTAACAAAGGGCCTTTAAAATATTTGCCATCAAGAGTTTTGATTAAATAAAAATAAACACCTTCCGGAAAATCCTTTAAATCAATTTCATTTGTTTTTATTAGGTTGATAATTTTTCTGCCGGTAAGATCTGTGATCACTATCTCACTAATTTTTTCTGCAGAAACATCAAAATAGAATAGACTTTTAGAGGGATTCGGGTAAACATAAACTGAAGCTCTTTGTCTTTCTGATTCAATAGAATTTGTAAGAGTATCACAACCTGAAGAAGTCAGTGCACCCAATCTGTAATTAGGGAAATCAGGAACTGAATTCGCATAATACAATACAGGAAACTGATTTGGTACAAGATGGCAAGCTGTGTCTGCTCGGTTAGGATCATTGATTACGTGTAAAGCCTGTGTACTACCCCAACTATTCATGTAAATTTTCCCATCGGGTGCATTGCTGAAACGATAAAAGTTTCCTGAGAATCCATTATTAGGACTCACAATTTTTTCTGATGCGGGAATATCGGAAGCATACATATCGTATTGGTAAACATTCATTACATCTGAAGCATATAGGTAACGATTGTTAGGACTGAATGCGCAAGAGCCAAGATTTAAAAGACTTTGATCTATAAAAGGATGACTAATCTTAGAGAAGAATGTAAAAGTTCCGTTACATCTGTCGAAATTATAAATAATGACTTGTGAGGAATCCCAAGCTGCGATCGCATATAAATTTCCATCCGTTGAAAAATTGCTTTGTCCGATAAATAATCCTTCTCTGATAATCGGCCCCGTGTTGCTACGTACAATAGCGGTTATGCTATCAGAAGTTAACAATACTGCAGTCATTCCATTTGAATTTGCTCTATGAGAAACGACCCACCAATCACGCCCGTTTCCATGCTTTACTGCCTGAAGTGTTGTGTATATTAATGTGTCAGCAACAGCGGTTTGGTTTTTCAAGATCATTTCACCGGCTCCGCCATTTGCCTGCATGTCCACTGTGCTATAGGCAAGTCTGCAAGGTTGCAAAAAATTCTGCCATCCATAATACCTTCCCGCTACATGAAAAATATAATATTGATCCTGATGATCCGGAAATGGAAGTATTAGCGCACCTTGAACCGGATTTCCGGTAGTTGAGTCGAGATTAAAATCTTCACTGTTTATCATCTCTTGTCCGAACTTATTTACTACGTGAGTTCCGTTGGTAAAAAACTGAAAAGTTCCGATTGAATCACTTATGCAGAATCGTGGATTGTATGGAGCATAAACAGCACCAACATTGGGCTGACCATAAGTGAAATCGAGAGTTCCAATCGGACAATTCTGGCAATACTGGTAACCTACCATCCAGATATTATCATTCCGCTGTGCTTTAAGAGAGGTTGCGATTAGAAGTGCGATGACAAGAAGATATTTTTTCATTGTTTCAGGATCTTGAAAGTTTTTGATGAATTTTCTGAAAAACACTTCATGAAATATAGACCTGCTGCAAATCCGGAAAGATCTAGTTTTCTATTTTGAAAATTTCTTTCCTGTAATATGATATGTCCTGAAATATCTGATACAATTATCTCCTTTAAGATTTTGTCTGAGTCAATATTTATAATTGAAGAGAAAGGATTAGGGTAAGCTGAAATTACATTTTCAGAGAGTTCACCTTGAGAAGTGAGGCAAGGAAGAATTGTGATATCAGGTAAAAATAGTGTATCGGTTCCTAAAAGATTACTGTAGACGAGGTAAGTGGAATAAGTACCGGGATTTTGGTATTGAATGATCGGATGCCATGCTCCGGAAAGTGTATCCGGAAATCCGCCTGAAAAATTCCAGTGTGGTATTCCAAAAATATCCTGTGAGGATGCATTAAAAAAACCATACATGTTTTCGCAAATTGTGTCTTCATCAAGTGATACTGTAATTTGCGGAAGTAACCAATCAAGTGTTCCAATATGTTTTACATCTGTCCACACTCCACCTCTGTAATATCCGGCACAAACTCCTCCTATAAAATCTCTGGTAGGTGTATCATTAATAATGGATAGAATGTTTATTGATCCGTTTGAAACCTGATTAAATGTTGTACCATCATATAAGTAAATTCTTCCTCCGGCAAGACTTACTGCTAATTGGCCGTGTAGTTCAAAAAGTACTGCACGGAAATCTGCAGTTGCCGGTAAAGTCTGAACAATTATCCATGCGGAGTCATTCCACAGTCTGATTTCAGTCCGACTTGAATATTCTTCTGTAGAGTAAAGTTTATTGGTATATATATAAAATGAATTAATTCCATCCGGATTTAATGAACTTGAAGGCATGGTGTACCATGTGGAACTTGATAGTTTTAAATAATCTTCGTTATAGGATCCGCGAAGACCGGCAACAATAGTATCGTTATAAACACAAAGTGATTGAATGCAACGGTAATTTGGAAGATTACTTCCTCCTGCACTCCAATTTACTCCGTCAAATTTCGCAAAGTATTCTACAGAAATTCCATTAAGTGAATCCATGCTTCCACAGATATAAAGATTGTTGTGAAAAACTATAGCATCATATGCACGTCCTGTTGAGTTTAAGCCTATGTAGACCCATTCTGTTCCATTCCATTTTGCAACAGTTTCTGTTTTGTTTGCCGTTGTATTATTATAATTGCCGATAGCATAAAGTTCATTATTAAAATAAATCAATTTTCTGACGGCTCCTAAAAGTCCCTTATCTAATGGATTCCACTCAATGCCATTCCACCGGGCAACATTGGCGCAAAATTTATTTCCGGCGAAATAAAATTTTCCTGCAGCAATTATATCTCCGTTTATAGTGTCTCTTACCATCGACCTGACTTCAGAGGTATTCTCACTTGGATAATAAGTAGAAGGTTTTCCTGGATTGGTCCATTCATAGCCATCAAACATAATCAGGCATGGTGCTAGTGAATCTCCAAAATGTGTGTAATTACTTCCAATAAATAAATTATTTCCAGAGCATAATACCGAGCCCAAGGTTTCACCCGAAGTATTCCGAGTAAGAATTCTAGCGAAAGGTTGCTGGACATTATTTACAACCTTATTAATTAGGATCACTCTATGACTAGTGGCAGAATCTTTCATGACGTATAGATTTCCGTTATAGTCGAAAACGTAACCTACTGCTTCATTCATCGCACAGCCAAGCGTTGTTTGTGTCCATGTGCTATTTTGCCATCGTGCAGCTCTTGAGTTGCCCGCAACATAAATCGATGAGTCACTAAAAGCAATTGAATTAATTGATCCTATTCCGTTCAAAGGATAAATGTACGAGGTGCTTCCATTGAAACTAACCAGGCCTCTTGCTGTATCGTTATTTACATGGCTGAATGATCCATATATTAATAAGGTGGAATCGACATTTACCATTCCATTTACAGAATAATCAAGTAAAAGGTTTTCGGAATTCCAGTTAGCGCCATCGAATGAAAACAATGCGCATCTGAATGTTCCTGCAGCAATAGCATATAAAGTGTTATTGAAAAATTCTACACTGACCACCCAATCATTGAAGCCATTGCCAAGTGGAGCCCAAGTACTACCGTTCCATAAAGCAATATTATTGACAGCAACTCCGCCGGCATGTTGGAAATGACCACTTGCTATTAGGTTGTGACCTACAAGAGCCAGACTTTTTACAGTTCCATCCATTCCTCCACCAAGTGAACTCCATGAAGTGCCGTCCCACATTGCTATATTGCCACAAGGAATACCGTCCATTGAACCAATATCCCCTGCAACATATAAATAGTTATTACTTGCATCAAATCTGATTGCTTCTATTCTTCCAATGGTATTCATACCTCCACCAAGCGTATTCAGACTTTGGCCATTTGCAGAAAAACATGCGAAAAGGGTGATGAAAAGATGAATCCAAAAGTAATTATTCCTCATAAAAATGACTTTTTTAAAGATTAAATGCTGTTCAGGGATATAAGATATAAAAAATACTACTACAAAAATAAATTTTTGAAACCTTACTTAAATCCCGGCGTTATAAAAGGCGTGTTTCATGTTAAGTTTAAGTTAAGTAATTTGAATTGTTGATCAAAAAGCTCCGGGTTAATTCTCGGAGTTTTTTGTTTTTATAGGCTGCTTTGAGTGTTATTTCTTTTCAATTAGATCCCAAAGGTTTCCGTACAGGTCACTGAACACAGCAACAGCCCCCCATTCTTCAACGGTTATTTCCCGGACGAATCTCACTCCATTTTCTTTTAGTGTGCGATAATAATTTTCAAAATCATCAGTGGAAAGAAATAGAAAAACTCTTCCGCCGGTTTGGTTCCCAATACGTGAACGTTGTTCTTCATTCGCAGCTTTCGCAAGTAAAAGTTTACAATCCGAATCCTTCGGACCAACAACTACCCAGCGTTTTGATTCACTCATGACTTTGTCTTCATAGAGGATAAAGCCGAGTTTTTCGGTGTAGAATTTTATTGCTTCGTCGTAGTCGCTTACGACTATGGAAAGTTGGGAAATTGTTTGAGACATTTTTTTAAGTTCAATGTTCAATGTTCAA
>JAYUWA010000293.1:0-1734 GCA_043753795.1 Bacteroidota bacterium
ACAAGATGGTCGCATTATTGTTAGTATGCATGTGACTAACAAAGTTTTCATTCCCAGAAATTCAAAGGCAGAAATTTTCAGCACCGATCTTTTGGGTTCGAAAGGAATCAGATTGGTTTTTGGAGACAGTAAAGAAGATCTTGTTGATGGCGATACATTGGATTCCGGGATTCAACTTAGTTTATCCGATCAGGTGAATGCGCAAGTAGCACCTATAAAAGCCAAAGCAGAAAGTTTACTTTCTTCAATCGATTCAATTTTACTTACCGTGCGCGCAGTGTTCAATGAGAATACAAAAAATAATTTAAGGCGATCATTTGAAAGTATCAGTAACTCTCTGATCTCGATTGAAAATGTGGCAGGCAGTATGGATACAGTTCTTGCCAAACAAGGCCGCTTACGGGTGATCTTCGATAACATTGAATCGATCACGTCAAATCTGAAGGACAACAACGAGAATCTTACAAAGATAATCACTAACTTCAGTTCAATTTCAGATACGCTTGCTCAGTCAAAATTAGCAGAAGCAGTTGGTAACACTTCAAGAACATTAGAACAAACGTCTGCCTTACTCGAAAAAGTAAATAAAGGCGAAGGTTCGCTTGGTATGCTTGCAAACAACGATAGTCTCTATAACAATCTCAATTCATCAGCACATAATCTGGATGCATTACTGAAAGATTTTCAAGCCAACCCGAGGAAGTATTTGAAGGTGTCGGTTATTTCGTTCGGTAAATAAAAGGTTAAAGGTCAAGGGTCAAAGGTTAAAGTTCGAAGTTCAAAGTTCAGAGTTCAAAGTTGTACGTTTGATGTGCAACGTTGACCCTTGACCTTTGACCCTTGACCTTTAAACCCCGAACCCCGAACAAAAACACAACACATGCTCTCCCAACTCCTCTTCGCCCTGATCCTCGCAGCAGCAGTCTACCTGTTCTCATCTAATGTTAGGAAGTTGATTCGTAATATCAGATTGGGGCGAAATACTGACCGGTCGGATAGGAGTGGAGAAAGATGGATGACGATGATCCGGGTTGCATTGGGTCAGTCGAAAATGGTGACAAAACCGATTGCCGGATTTTTACATATTATTGTTTACGCCGGATTTGTAATTATCAATATTGAAGTTCTGGAAATTATTATCGATGGATTATTTGGAACACATAGGGTCTTAAGTTTTATCGGACCGCTTTATGATATTCTGATTGGAAGCTTTGAAGTACTAGCATTACTTGTATTGTTAGCATGTGTTGTATTTTTGATCAGAAGATATGTGATCAGGATAAAAAGATTTACAATGCGCGAATTGAACGGATGGCCGCGTACGGATGCAAATCTGATACTCATTACAGAAATTTTATTGATGTCTGCTTTCCTTATGATGAATGCAACCGATTATGAATTGCAAGGTCGGGGAGTAGGACATTATGTTCAGGCCGGTGCATTTCCTGTGAGTTCACTTTTATCGGGATATTTCGCAGGCATCTCTGATCAGTCACTTATTTTGATCGAAAGAATTTGCTGGTGGTTTCATATCATTGGAATCTTGGCATTCCTGAATTATCTTCCGTACTCAAAGCATTTACATATTCTGCTTGCATTTCCAAATACATATTACAGCAATCTGGAGAAAAAAGGAAAGTTTACCGATATGGAAAATGTTTCCAGAGAAGTGAAGCTGATGATGGATCCTGCAGTTGTATTGCCTGAACCATCTTCATCGATGCCACAAAAGTT
>JAYUWA010000294.1:0-1733 GCA_043753795.1 Bacteroidota bacterium
GGAATATTTGGATTGATCTCTTTGATCTGTTTTAAGACTGCGATACCATCAATATCCCCTAAACGAAAATCGCAAAGGACTGCATCCGCCTTTTCCTGCTTAAATAATTCAACGCCTTTTTTTCCCGTATTCGCGATTGAAGATTCATAGCCATAACGTGTAAAAAACTTTTTAAGAAGATGACTAATTTCATAATCATCTTCGATTATCAATATCTTCGAACTCATAGGTGATGTGTTTTTTTATAATAATTAACAAAAACCCTGCTTGGAAGCAATTTTCCCAAAAATGTAGGGAAATAGCCTAAAATCAAGGCCCAAGAGAATAGACTTTCTCAAATATATAATTATTGTGGAATTAATTACACGTTTAGAGCAAATTTTTTCTCATTCTGGCATTTGGCAGGTTGAGACTCTCGCGATATTTTACAATTGTCCGGCGCGCTACCTTATAACCCATTTCAGTCAGAACATTAACGATTTCGAAATCGGTCAATGGTTTATCTTTCTTTTCCTTCTGTATAATATCGATGATCAATTGTTTTATTTTTTCTGTACTAACTTCAAATCCATCAGGTGTTTGAAGTGAATTTGAAAAAAGATCTTTCAATAAAATGTTACCGTATTGAGTCTGCACATACTTATTACAAGTAACTCTTGAAACAGTACTTACATCGAATCCGGTAAGTCTTGAAATATCTTCTAGTATCATTGGCTTAAGTGTTATCCTTTCTCCTGTAAGAAAATATTCTTTTTGTAAAATTGTAATTACACGCATAATTTCCAGAAGCGTATTTTCTCTTTGCTGAAGTGCCTGGATCAACCATTTTGCTTCATCAACTTTTTTCCGGAAATAATTGAACTCAGTTTTTTGTCTGCGGGAAGCAGTTTCTGATTTCACAATTTCAGAGTAATCTTTATTAATATGGATTGTTGTAGAAGGGTTGCTAGTCAAAGAAACTTCAATATTCTCTTCATCAACAATTACAACAAACTCAGGAATGATTGATTGAGACAATGAAAGTTCTTTACCACCTTCAAAAACAGGTTTTGGAAAAAGATGCGTAATGAAATGCAACGCTTGTTTTAATTTGTCGTTGTCGATATCCATTTCACGCATGATCTTATCATAATTCTTATGATGGAGTTTCTGAAAATGATCTGATAAAATGATCTTCGCATGCTCCATTGCTTCTCCTGACTTCTCTTTTCTTTTTATCTGCAATAGGAGACACTCCTGTAAAGTACGCGCGCCTACACCTGGAGGATCTAGTTGCTGGATGCATGAAAGTGCACTTTCAAGCTGTGATTCTTCTACAGATCGACCGTGTGCAAAGCCATACGTTTCTGTCAGGTCAACAATTGGAGTACGAAGATAACCATCTGAATCAAGTGAGTCGATAAGATACTCCGCTAACTGGCGGATCTGATCAGTAATTGGCAGCACCTTCAACTGATCTTTTAGCTGTTCTTGAAATGACTGACTTGATGAAGCAGTGGAAGTATAAACCGGTTCATCCTTACTTGTATTATTCAGATAAACTTTATAGTCTGGAATATCATCATCATTATAGAATTCCTCGACCATATTCATCTTGTCATCAACTACGTCACTAGCATCATTTTCCGTTTCATTAGAAAATGTTTCTTCATCAACAACATCAGCACCTTCTTCCAATACAGGATTTTCTTCAAGCTGATTTCTAATGAAGCTTTCTAATGCAAGTGTTGGTA
>JAYUWA010000295.1:0-5511 GCA_043753795.1 Bacteroidota bacterium
TCTTATAAATAATCAAGTAAAAGCAGTTGAAGATTCAGTGAAGCGCGGATTGATAGAAGACAAAGAAGACGTTATCAAAGCTCACAAGGCTGCGGTAAAGAATGCAGAGAAAAAGGGACTGATCGTTCTTATCAAACCCGATGAGACAGCAAAATATAATAATCTGGTAGATATCTTAGACGAAATGTTGATTTGTAATGTAGCTCGTTATGCAATTGTAGATCTGTCAGAGTCAGAAAAGGAACTGGTTAAAAACACTAAATAATTAGTAAGGATGAAAGTATCATTTGACTGGTCGAGTGCAGTAAGTCCCGAAAGGAATGAACTGGTTTTTGAAGGCCGCAATAAGGAATATGGCGGCTATGTTTTACGTCAGAAATACCAGAAACGAATTGTCATTGCGATGATAGCTTCGATTACAGGATTTGGATTGGCATTTGCTATTCCAATGATTGTGTCTTATATCAATAAGGTAACCATTACCAGAGAAACTACTATCACAGAATCAATAACTCTTGCTGAACCACCTCCGATTGATAAGTCAACACCACCTCCCCCTCCGGTAATTCCTCCGCCTCCTGTTCAGCAAACAATTAAATTCACTCCACCAAAAGTTGTAAAAGACGAAGAGGTTGTAGAACCTCCGCCAACTCAGGATGAAGTAAAAGAAGTTCAGGTAAGTACAGTAACACAAGAAGGTGAAGATATCGTTGACATTCCTGAAGATCCAATTGTAGGAGATCCTGAAGAAGGAAAAATATTTCAGTTCGTTGAAGAGCCGCCATCTTTCCCGGGTGGAGAAGACAAGCTGATGGAATATTTGGGTAAGAACATTAAATATCCAAACATTGCAAAAGAGAATAATATTCAGGGCCGCGTTTATGTCACATTTGTCGTTGATAAAGATGGTAAGGTTACTAATGCAAAAGTACTGCGCGGTATCGGTGGCGGATGCGATGAAGAAGCGCTTCGCGTTGTAAAGAATATGCCTGAATGGAAACCGGGTCGTCAGAATGGAAGAAGTGTACTAGTGCAATATAACCTTCCGGTTGTATTTAACCTCAAGTAATTCAATCCTAAATGCCAGTACGAAGAACGGCTGCTGAACGAGTTTCATTTTTACTGAATATTTTTATGATCCTTGCATATGCCTTCGGTGGTGTTGCATTGTTTTTCTGGAAGCTACCCTCTGTACCCGATCACAATAGAAAGATTGCCGCCGGCGTTTTAATTTTATATGCCGGTTACAGAACCTACAAATTATTACGCACACAAAAAAAACATTGACCGATGAAAATAAAAGCCAGAGTTCTCTCACTTTTTACGGTCGCCTCATTTTTTTTTTCATGTAGTAACGATGGCGCAAAACATGCGCCTTATACTGATACTCCCACCGGGGGCGAGGTTCTGATTCTTGCAGATGAATCTTACGAGCCATTGATAAAAGTTCAGATAGATACCTTCCAGGAAATTTATGTCAGAGCAAAAATCAATGTACGCTATTTGCCGGAAGAAGAATTATTCAAACAGTTAATGAATAATGACACTGTCAGAATAGCAATTACAGCACGCGATCTCAATGATGCAGAACGAAAAGATTTTGAGATCAGAAAAATTGTTCCACGTAATTTGAGAATAGCCTCCGACGGAGTTGCTCTAATTGTAAATCCTGAAAATGCAGACACGTTGCTGACCACTGATCAACTACAATCTATTCTTCAGGGAAAATATAGCACGTGGAAAGAGCTTTCGGGAACCGGCATCAAAGACAGCATTCTTTTGGTGTTTGATAAGAATGGTTCCGCAAATGCACGATATCTGAAAGAGAAGTTTCTCGGAAACCAGCCGTTTCCTAAAAACAGCTATGCAACCAACTCCAGTGCTGCAGTAGTTGAGTATGTAAGCAAAACAAAAGGTGCAATTGGAGTAATTGGTGTGAACTGGATTAGTGATGCGGACGATTCCACCACAACCTCTTTTTTGGATAAAATCAAGGTCATGGGTATCTCTGAAATGGATTCAGCAGGCGTTCAACAAGATTATTATAAGCCATATCAGGCGTATATTGCACTAAAAACCTACCCATTGATCAGAGACATTATGATCGTCAACATTGAAGGCCGGAGCGGACTTGGCACAGGCTTTGCTTCCTTTGTTGCTGGCGATAAAGGTCAGAGAATGATTCGAATGATGGGATTACTTCCTGCTACCATGCCGGTGAGAATCATTCAGGCTAACTAAATCGAATTATGAAAAAAACTATATTATATTTCAGTCTTTTTGTGCTAGGTGCATTTAATGTATCAAGCCAATCTCTTCCTGAGGCGCGTAAGCTGACAGAAAGCGAGCAGTACGAACAAGCTTCAGAAATGTACCGTCAACTTATTGCAACTAAACCAACAGATGCAAATCTGTATTATTATTTTGGGGACAATATCTTGTCGGATGATAACGCTGACTCTGCGCGAATCGTTTTTGAAAAAGGAAAGACGATCGATGCAAACAATGCACTACTGAAAATCGGTACTGCCAAGTTGCTGATGGATGCAATTAACGTCCGTGAAGCAAAAGCAGCACTCGACAAAGACGGAAACAATCCGGAATTAAGAAACCGTAATGAAGACGCATTGGCAAATGTTGCTAATGCAGGAAAACTATTGGATGAAGCAGTTGCAACTTCACCGGCAAAAGATCCATCAATATTAATTGAAGCAGCGGAGGTATATATTTACTACCAAAACAAAGACCTCGATAAAGCAAAAATATTGCTTGACAAAGCAAATGCAATTGATCCTAAAAACATCGATGTAAATATTCTTTACGGCGATATTTACGGAGGACTTAGCAATGGGACATTGGCGGCGGAATATTTTAACAAAGCACAGGAGCTTGATCCGAAATCGGCACGTGCAATTGTAAGTAAAGGACGGTTATATTATAATTCTAATAACGATGAAGCTGCAGCAGCGGAATTTGAAAGAGCGAATAAACTGGACCCTGCCTACGCTCCTGCCTATAGTGCACTTGCAAATGCATATTTGAAACAAGGCAAACTTGAGAAAGCAAAAGAAGCAGCAAAAAAATATCTGGAACTCTCTAAGAATAATTGCAGTGCGAGAATTTTCTATGCTTCGCTTCTTTACTTTTCTAAAAGTTACAAAGAAGCCCTTGATGAGTTAGCCAACGTTTCTCAAAGATGTGATTCCAACAATTTAAAAATGTTGCGTATTCAGGCCTATAGTAATTACGAGGCTGAAAAATATCCTGAAGGAATTGCAGTGATGGAACATTTGTTCCGCATTGTTCCGATGGAAAGCCGTGATAAGAAAGATTTTGAATATTATGGAAAGCTATTGGTAAAAACTGATAAGGATTCTCTTGGTATTGAGCAGTTGCAAAAAGCCTACGCGCTTGATCCTACAAGAGCAGATCTTTTATCAGAAATTGCAGCAGCCTGGTATAAATTAAAAGTTTATGAGAACGCTATTTTATTTTACAAACAGAAAATGGCACTTGGTAAAGATGTTAAATTAATTGATCATTTTAATTTAGGTAGATCTTATTATTTTAACAAACAATATTTTGAAGCAGATTCAGCCTACGCAAAAGCAACAGATTTGTCTCCAACTTGGGCAAGCGCATGGCTTTCACGTGCCGATGCCAATAGTCAGATTGATAGTACTTCTGAGGAAGGATTGGCAAAACCTCATTTCGAAAAATATATTGAAATTGCCGAAGCTGATTCAGCAAATCCTTCCAAATATAACAGCGGCTTGAGCAAGGCTTACGGCTATCTCGCATATTATTACATTCTGAAAAAGGATAACCAAAATGCTTTGATGTATCTCAAGAAGAAACAATTACTAGTCCTGGATCCGGAAGAGAAAAAAAGTGTTGATACCGGAATTGATCAGATCTTGAATCCTCAAAAGTACCAAAAGGGAAATAAAAAATAATTAACGTTAAAGAAAGTCCTTCCGAGAGTATCCGGAAGGACTTTTTTCTTTTCCATTAAATCAAAAGCATACTCAACCCCCCTTTTCCTAAAATCCTAAAATCCTTTAATCCTAATCCGTTTTTATATACATTGCAACCTCACAGAACTAACCACTCAGTATGGCATCAAAGCATTTTAACAAAAAGTCTTTATCAGTACTTTTTGCAGAGGCAAACGAAACCGGAGAACACACACTCAAGAGAACATTAGGCCCGACACAGTTAGTGTTGTTGGGAATCGGGGCTATCATCGGAGCCGGACTTTTCAGTATCACCGGTGGAGCAGCGGCATATAATGCAGGTCCGGCCGTAACCATTTCATTTGTAATAGCGGCTGTTGCATGTGCCTTCGCCGGATTGTGTTATGCAGAGTTTGCATCCATGATTCCTGTAGCAGGTTCTGCCTATACCTATTCATATGCAACCATGGGAAGATTCATCGCATGGATCATCGGATGGGATCTTGTCCTTGAATATGGTGTAGGTGCCGCTACCGTTGCTATAAGCTGGTCGCGTTATCTTGTTAAGTTTCTGGAGAAATATAATATTCATCTCGCCCCTGAGATGACCATGTCGCCATGGGATTCTGTGACAATGGCAGATGGTTCTATCGTTACAGGAATAATGAATCTGCCAGCAGTTTTCATTGTTGTTTTAATGTCGCTGATCCTGATAAGAGGTACTCAGGAATCCTCAAGAATCAATGCGGTGATCGTAGGATTAAAACTTGCCGTTGTCCTGGTCTTCATTGGACTCGGATGGAATTATATAGACACAGCCAATTACACGCCATACATTCCTGCAAACACCGGAAACTTCGGTGAATTCGGATGGAGTGGAATTGTCAGAGCCGCCGGAATTATTTTCTTCGCATACATAGGTTTCGATGCAGTATCTACTGCCGCACAGGAGGCCAAGAATCCGAAGAAGGACATGCCTATAGGTATTCTGGTCTCGCTGGCCATTTGTACAGTCTTATATATTCTCTTTGCTCACGTAATGACAGGTTTGGCAAATTATACTGAGTTTCAAGGACAAGATGGAATTGCACCCGTTGCAGTAGCGATTGAGCACACACCACATGAATGGTTGAAACAAGCAATCATCTTTGCAATCCTTGCCGGATACTCTTCAGTGATACTTGTAATGTTGTTAGGACAATCGCGTGTTTTCTTCTCTATGTCAAAAGATGGTTTGTTACCACCGATCTTTTCAAGGATTCATCCGAAATTTAAAACACCACATAAATCAAATTTGTTGTTTGCATTATTCGTGAGTTTGTTTGCTGCATTTATTCCGGCACGGGTTGTTGGAGAAATGACAAGTATCGGAACATTGTTCGCTTTCGTATTAGTTTGTATCGGAGTACTTGTTTTAAGAAAAACCCAACCTGATGCTCCACGTTCGTTTAGAACACCGCTGGTTCCACTGGTTCCTATTTTAGGAGTATTATTCTGTTTCTTAATGATGATCTCTTTACCACTCGATACATGGCTTCGTTTGATGGCATGGATG
>JAYUWA010000296.1:0-1730 GCA_043753795.1 Bacteroidota bacterium
ATGCAGTAAATACATGCGGACCGGCAGATGAATTCGCAGAAAACTTTGAAACGATATTTAATATTCCTACTGCAGTTACGCAAAATGATCTTGAACAAGTATCCGTTTATCCGAATCCTGCCAGTGAATATATCTCCATTATAAATTTCCGGAATTCAACATTTGAAATTTTAAATGTACTTCAACAAATTGTGCCGGTAAAGACGCTTCACAAAGAAAACAGTAAAACGACTTTTAATGTTTCAGATTTATCTCCGGGAATATATTTTATTAAATCGCAAGATAATTTCTTTCGATTTATCAAACATTGATTACTATTGCGTAGCTTAACTACCCTCCACATCTATCTATGAAATTTATACTTAATATTTTCTTTTGCCTGATCACCATATCTCAGGCCTACTCGCAAAAATCAGTCACCAAAGAATTCGGTGAGGTTGACAAAAAAGCAATGCTGATCCCTGATTCTCTCACAACTTCTACTGATGGAATTGCATCGTATATGAATGCAAATTTTACAACGGAGAATGAAAAAGTCCGGGCTATATTTTTCTGGATCGCTTCAACGATTCGCTATGACATTGATAATATGTTTGTCATTAATTTTTACGAGAAGAAAGAGGCAAAGATCGCATCTGTACTAAAAACAAAAAAAGGGATCTGCGAACATTATGCTGAATTGTTCAATGAGATCTGTACAAAATCCGGTGTCAGATCGGTTGTGATAACAGGTTTTACCAGAGAAAGCGGTCAGGTATCGAACATTTCGCATGCATGGAATGGCGTTCAGCTCGATGGAAAATGGTGGGTCTTTGATCCAACCTGGGGAGCCGGATATGTTTTTAACACGAGGTATTTCAAAAAACTAAACAACGATTATTTCAAAGCGTATCCTACTGTCAGGATTCAATCACACATGCCCTTCGATTACATGTGGCAGTTTCTAAATTATCCTGTAAGCAATCAGGAATTTTATGATGGCAAAACGAAAGAAAACAAATCGAAACCTTATTTCAGCTTTGCCGACTCAATTGAAATTTATCAGTCTCTTTCACATATAGAGCAGGTAGAAGCAATTATAAGAAGAATGGAAATTTCAGGAATGAAAAATTCTCTGATCTTCGACTACTATCAGCATTTAAAAATTGAGCTTGAAAATGATACGCAGGAAAAGAAATTCAACTTATACAATTCTGCTGTGAGTGATTATAATTCGGGAATCGGATACTTCAATGATTTTATCAAATATGTTAACTTACAAGTAAAAGAACAACAAGACTGGCTGACTGAATATTTCGGCAAAAGTAAACTTTCAAGAAAGAGTATGTTCTATGAAAGGAAAGGGATTATGAGTAAGTAGGCGTAATGTTATTTTAAAACACAGAGAAAAAGGAGAAAAAAAGGGAGAAAAAGGAGATCTCTTTTTTCTCCCTTTTTTTCTCCTTTTTCTCTGTGTTAAAAAACAATCCACATATCAAATTCCGTGATCTTATTGTGAACTTGTGTTCTTGTGTTTAACTTCATCCCGCATATCAATCGCTATGCGCACTCAGCGAATTGCAAACGGAAAGATTCCTGCTATCAATGCAAAAGCTGATTCATTGCCCTTCGACGATAAATCATTTGATGCAACAATGGCCATGTTAACGGTTCATCATTGGCCTGATCTTGAAAAAGGAATTGATGAAATTCGAAGAGTAACAAAAAACAAAATCGTTATCATGACTTTT
>JAYUWA010000297.1:0-1728 GCA_043753795.1 Bacteroidota bacterium
AAAAAATTGCAGTCAATTTGTTAGCAGGAGTACCGGCAATTGTTAAACCGGCAACTTCAACTTCCTTTCTGACTGAGTTAGTGGTAAAAGAAATTATCGATTCAAAAATACTTCCCGAAGGCTCGCTGCAGTTGATCTGTGGTAGCGTTGGGGATCTGTTCAAACATCTGACTTGTCAGGATGTAGTGACCTTCACCGGTTCTGCAAAGACAGGAAGAATGTTAAAGAGTTCACCGGAGATCATCAATAATTCGATCCGGTTCAATATGGAAGCTGATTCTTTGAACTGCTCCATACTTGGACCAGATGCAACCCCGGACACGGAAGAGTTTAAGTTGTTCATCAAAGAGGTTTCTCGTGAGATGACATCGAAAGCCGGACAAAAATGTACTGCGATCCGCAGAACTATTGTTCCGGAAAATATGACTGAAGCAGTAATCAAAGCTTTGTCAGAACGATTGAAAGGAAATGTGATCGGTGATCCTGCTGTTGAAGGTGTCCGTATGGGACCATTGGCAAGTAAGGATCAAGTCAAAGATGTAAAAGAAAATGTCCGCCGCTTATTAAATGCCTGTGAAATGGTATACGGCGATATAGATAAAGTAGAAGTTGTAGGTGCCGATTCTGAAAGAGGTTCGTTCATTTCATCGATGTTGCTGTATTGCAAAGATCCGATGAAACATTCTGAGCCGCATTCGATAGAAGCGTTTGGTCCGGTGAATACTGTTATGCCATACAAATCAACGGAAGAAGCGATTGAGCTTGCAAGAATGGGAAAAGGAAGTCTTGTCGGTTCTATTGTAACGGGTGATAACAATTTTGCCAAACAAGTCGTACTAGGCTCTGCTTCTATGCATGGCCGGATGGTCATCATCAATCAGGAGTGTGCAGCAGAGTCGACAGGACATGGTTCACCACTTGCGCATTTGGTACATGGTGGTCCGGGACGTGCAGGTGGAGGTGAAGAGATGGGTGGAATTCGTGGTGTGCATCATTACATGCAGAGAACGGCTTTGCAGGGATCTCCTACTACACTCACAAAGATTTTGAATACGTATCTGCCGGGAGCAGCGATGAAAGAAGATGTTGTTCATCCATTCCGCAAATACTTTGAAGAAATACAAGTCGGTGATACATTGATCACGCATAAAAGAACAGTTGGTGAAGCTGACATTGTCAACTTCGCAGGAATCAGTGGCGATTTCTTTTATGCGCACATGGATGAAACATCACTTGAAGGTTCGATCTTCGAAAAGCGTGTTGCTCACGGATATTTTGTGATCTCTGCAGCAGCGGGTTTATTTGTTGATCCGAAAAAAGGTCCGGTGCTTGCAAACTACGGACTTGATAATTTACGATTTATACAACCGGTTTACATCGGCGATACTATACAGGTAAAACTGACTTGTCAGAGAAAGACAAAGAAAGACAAACGCGAAGGTCAACTTGACCAGGGCGTAGTTGAATGGTATGTGCAGGTAGTAAATCAAAAACAGGAAATTGTTGCATTGGAAACAGTGCTCACTCTTGTTGCATGCAAAGAACAACAAGCTTAAGAAAATATTCAGTATCACAGTACAAAAAAAAATGTCCATGTTACTTTATGACACCCTTGACAGGTTCGAAAAAAAATTCGGATACCTAAAGAAAAAAGGCCTTCGCATCAATGGATTGAAAATGATCGATCCAAAGAGAAAGAAGCACGTTATCGATGTAAGCCGTCCGCTT
>JAYUWA010000298.1:0-1728 GCA_043753795.1 Bacteroidota bacterium
CATTTCAGTAGCAGATTTACCGGTTGCACAAACAATGAAGATGTAACCAAACTTTTTTTCATAGTCTGCATTTCCTTTTGCCAGTTCATCAATAATTTCTTCACTTGCATTGTTCACTTCTGATTGTTCATTTGAAGCCCATTCTTTTGTTGCAAACTTTTTTTGTAACGAACCTTTGTCGCCAATTTTTGGATGATGAGAAAATGCTTCCATCAAGTCAGCTTCTGAAACCGTTGACCAGATCGTGTCTGATGTAATTCTCAGATCATCAATTGTATTAAATGGACGGTTATCCGTAAGTTTTATCGCCCACGATGTACAACCGCAACATTTGAATATTTCGCTTTTTGCGTCTTCTGCACTAAACTGATTGAATTCTTTTATTGTCATGTATCCTTCTTTCCAAAAATTCTCATTCTGCTTATTCCACCATCAGGGAAGATCGTCAATCTGACGTGCGTGAATGGTCCTTTAGCATTCACTTCTTCAAAATAATGTTCATGATCTGCCTGTAATTTTGTTTGAGGTAGAATAGTTGTCCATTTGACTGAATCGGAGTTTAAATTAACATCTTGTCCGGAGTCAATGGTGCAGCCTTCTATCATACAACTATCAGGATAATTTCCTTTGAAATGACAAGTGTCGACAAGGATTTTATCAACTGTACCTTTATGTGCAAGTCTGACAATCACCCAATCTTTATTGTTCGGTGTTCTGTTTCGTTTTGTTTCCCAGCCATCACCCATATTGATTCCTCTTCCGGGCATGATCAGGTTATCCATATGTGAAAAGAACATGTCATTGCACAATACTGAACGCGCGCCATTGATTGCTGCTGCAAGATCAATTTGTTCAGTATTTTTTATCAGTGACCAGTTCTTGCTGACTTCCCCATACACTTTTAAGCGTGCAACACCGCCGTCAGGATAAATATGTAAACGAATATGGGTATATGCAGAAGTGTCTTTTATTTCAAAAAAATTCTGACTCCCCGGATTCAGCGGAGATTTTGTCAGAATTTCTTTCCACTCGAATTTATTATTCAATACATCTTCATCGTTTCCCGTTGCGACATTGCATGCTTCAATTGATGCAAAAGGTGGGTGATTGCCAAGAAAAAAATTTGTGTCAATATCCACTCCTGAAATTTTACCTTCAGTAGCGAGTTTAATTACGCACCAGTCATGTCCCGGAACACGCTTCCGTCGCGACTCCCAGCCATCCATCCATTTTCCGCGATCGGTATATTTATCAGCAATAAAAATCCCTCTTCCGGGTTTTAATAAGTTTTCTTTTTCTGCAAAAAAGTCATCAGTACAGGAAAGAGCTTTTCCACCTAATCTTTCTGCGGCCAGATCAATCATTTTTGTAAAAGCAGGTGCATTTGTTTCATTCATATTTTTCAATTTGTAATGGCAGTAAATGTCTTAAAAATTCTTGAGCAAAACCGAACCTTTGTGTGCATTTACGAGTTTTTTATTCTCATAAATTACTTCTCCACGTAAATAGGTCTTTATAACTTTCCCGGAAAATGGTTTATTGGCATACGGACTTATCTTGTGACGATGATGGATATCTTCTTTGCCAAAAAGAGTTTCACCTTCCGGGTCCCAGATGAAAAGATCTGCATCTGCATCAACTTCTATTTTCCCTTTGGTAGGGAGGCCAAGGAATTTAGCAGGAGCTGTCGACATCCACTTTGCAATGTCTTCAACAGTGCAATTTCGT
>JAYUWA010000299.1:0-5485 GCA_043753795.1 Bacteroidota bacterium
TGTTGATGGAAAATATGCTTTCGGAATAAGTGAATATTATGATTCAGGAAATTTTGCATTATATGATTTAAAAAATCCTGCACGATGTTTTGTTTTTAATTCGTGGACAATAACAGATGGCTACAGGATCAATAAAACATTTTATTTGAAATTAAGATCAAGTATTTATAGATCTTTTTTTCAATACTTTAAAATAGATTTCAACAAGATCCTTTAGATATTAAGGGATGAATATCAATTTTTAAATTACTACCTTTAAATCTGCGATTTTTTTGCGTATTCTGCGCAAATCTGCGGGAAATAAATATTATTAAATATTTCCCGAAGACTTGCGCAGAATACGCAGGATAACCGCAGAAAAAAGTATTAAAATAATTAATACAATCAAATAACGAAACTAAAATGGATCTCAAAAAATATCGCATTGGAAGTTCAGGTAAATTGAAGTTGTCAAAATTTACGACAGGGGCAAAAATAGACAAAGAGAGTAAGAAGAATGGAAAGGAAGAACTAAGCAAAGACGTTGAAGCAATTTCTGATCTGCAATACAAATTGTTTGCAGAAGATCGGCAGTCATTGTTGATCATTTTCCAGGGCATGGATGCATCAGGAAAAGATGGTGCAATCAAGCACATCATGAAAGGAATCAATCCGCAGGGAATTGCTGTTCATAGTTTCAAGCAGCCAACAACTTATGAATTGGAGCACGATTTTTTGTGGCGGCATGTATTGAAGTTGCCGGAACATGGCCAGATCACAATTTTTAATCGTTCACATTATGAGAATGTACTTATTGCAAAAGTTCATCCTGAAATAGTTTTAGCAGAGCGACTTCCCGGTATTCAAAAAGTCTCTGATGTCACTGAAAAATTCTGGGAGAAGCGGTATAAGCAGATTAGTGCTTTTGAAAAGAACCTTAACCAGAATGGAACCGGAATTTTGAAATTCTTTTTACATATTTCCAAAAAAGAGCAAGCCAAAAGGTTGATCGATCGCATTGATGACAGAGAGCGTCATTGGAAATATTCTTCAGGCGATATTGTAGAACGAGGCCATTGGGATAAATACCAGAAAGCGTATGAGGAAGCATTGAATGCTACAAGCTCAGATAAGGCACCATGGTATATTATTCCTGCTGATGAAAAAGATTTTGCTCGGATATTAATAGGTAAGATCATTCTGGAAAAATTGCATGAAATGAATCCTGTATTTCCTGAAGTGAGTAAAGAAGAGTTGAATAAAATGAAAGCAGCTAAAATTGAATTGTTGAAAGAAATTAAATAGGATCTGTAGTTGTCGGCAAGAAAGTTACTTTTTGAGTTTGAAGACCAGAAATGGTTTCCGGACGTGATCCGTTCCGGGATGACAGATTATTTAAGGTATTTGTTGACGGCATTAAATTTCTATAAGCCTATTTCGCCGCTCATTATAGAAGTCATGTCGAAGACGAATTCAACAACTCTGATCGATCTTTGCTCAGGTGGAGGTGGAGCAATTGAGCAGGTATACAATGACCTCAGGGTTCACTCATGTAATGTCAGAGTAGTTGTAACTGATAAATTCCAGAATTTTGATGCCTATCGTTTTCTCGAAAGAAGAAGTGGCGGCAAAATTTCACATTCAGAAAAATCCGTTGATGCATCAGCAGTTCCTCCTGAACTGAAAGGTGTTCGGACGATCTTCTCCGGTTTCCATCATTTCGATCCCGGCTTTGCAAAAGACGTTTTAAATGATGCTATAAAATCCAAGTCAGGGATCTGCATTTTTGATGGCGGAAATAAAAGTATCTGGATGATCTTAGGAGCTATTTTTATTCACCCAATTTTGTTTTTTATTTTTACGCCTTTCTTCAGACCATTTCGTCTCTCTCGTATTGTTTTTACATATCTGATTCCATTGATTCCACTTTGTACGATGTGGGATGGGGTTGTTTCGATTCTCAGGCTTTATAGACCAAGTGAATTACTGGTTTTAACAAAGGAAACAAATGACACTTCCTATGTTTGGCGCTCCGGATATGTAAAAAGTCGTTTTGGTCTGAGTGTTTCTTATTTGATTGGGTTTCCTAAATAATTAAATAAATTAAATTATTTAATTAAGTCAATATTTTCAATTGAATTTCGTTCGGTCATTTTATAAACTGAAATTCATGATTTCTAACCGTACGATTGCTTCAAATTTTATATTTTCAATTATTGCGACTATTTTATTCAGTAAGGAGAGCATTGGATTAAATCTATTTATTTTTGAAATTTGTTTCCTTTTATATGTTATAAGTAGAGGAGAAGTTAAATTTGAAACTATCAATCAAATCACTTGTGTTTCAGGCTACCTGCTTTCTTCAATATTTGTTGTGATAACAAATTCATCGTATTCAATAATTATCAATTTTATTTCTTTAGCAATTTTTGCAGGTATTCTTATTTATCCTGAAAGCAAATCTCTTGTCAATACATTTGGATTGTCTTTTAATGGTTTTTCGAAATCGCAAGCAACATTTGTTTCAGCATTGTCCGGATTAAAATTCGGAGGACGTAGTGTTGGAAAATTATTTAAAGCCATGGCTATATATGCTCTGCCTGTTGTAATCGTATTTTTCTTTATTTCTCTATACAGGATTTCAAATCCTGTATTTGACAATATTGTTGAAGGTAGTCTGTCAGGTATTGCTGACCTTTTCAACTCGGTGTTTTACAATCTAGATATTTCAGTAATAATGACTTTTATCGTTGCATTAATTACATGTAATTTCATATTGATCAGAACACGATACCAGTGGATTGTTGATCAAGAAAGTATGAGTAGCGATAAGCAAGTGCGAATAAGATTCAAATGGAAAAGGAAATTTGGATTTCTTTCGCTTAAAAAGGAATATCGTTCTGCAATAATATTATTTGTAATGTTGAATGTCGTTTTACTTTTATTGAATGTGATTGACATTTATTGGGTATGGTTCAACTTTGAGTGGGAAGGTAAGTATTTAAAGCAGTTCGTTCATGCCGGCACTTATATCCTGTTTTTATCCATTTTAATTTCAATAGTTTTAGTTCTTTATTATTTCAGAAATAATCTGAATTTTTATCCGGGAAACAAGATTCTAAAGATCTTATGTTATATATGGTTAATTCAAAATGGCATTCTTGCCATTTCTGTAGCAATCAGAAATTTCAGATACATTGAATATTTTGCATTGGCCTATAAAAGAATAGGAGTAGTGATGTTTTTAATACTTGTTCTTTATGGATTATATACAGTGTTGATCAAAGTTTATAAGACGAATTCATCCTATTATCTTCTGAGAAAGAACGCCTATTTTCTTTTTGTCGTATTACTTCTTACCTCATTTGTAAATTGGGATAAAATAATAGTGAAGTATAACTTTGCTCATGCAAACAACTCATTCTTGCATTTAAATTATTTAGCAACCCTTTCTGATCAGGTTCTTCCGGAGCTAATTAAACCGATAAACGAATTGAAAGCAATCGACGATCTTCAAAAGAAAAAATTCCCATTCGAAACTCAATATATGACTCCGGAAAAATATTCTGAAACTGTAAACGAACGGATAATAGAGTTTAATAGAAAATGGGAGTCAAAAAGCATCCTGTCATGGAATCTCCCGGATCATCTAGCTTATAAAAAACTAAAAACAATGAAAGCACTCAAATAACCCAAGTGCCTTCATTATTCATTATTAATTATTAGTTCTGAATAACATTCTTTATCGACTTAACCTCCATCTCCAATTTAGAAAGCTTCTCAATCAGATCTTCTTTCGCAAAATTACTATCCGGAATTTCTGTACTCATGTAATTGCAGAATTTCCATACTTCGCGGATCTCACTTACGTTTAGTTCATACGGATTGTATGTGGTGTTAAGCGATTTTAATGTCAGTGATCTTTTTTTGCGCAAATGATTTTGAACGATCTTGAATACAATTCCTTCTTCCTGAGTTAATAAAACGTAAGCTTCATCGTCTTTGATGTCGTACCAGTTTTCCAGATATTCAGCAATGACATACGACTTATCCGGAATCGGTAACATTGAATCACCACTGATCTGGAACATCCTGTACTTCCTGTCATTGAAAAGAATTGGCAACTGAAACGTCGGAAGTTTTTTGATGAAGTCAGGATCAGCAAAACCGTTTTTGTATCCGGCCTTCGCTTTAATAGGCACGACTTCGATATTTTCTCTATTGTGACTATCGACAGTTGTTGCCAATACCCGTAATCGCGAACCGGTAACGAATACATCATTACCTCTTTCGAGTTCCGACAACTGGAATTCCGAAAGTTTGGTAAGATCTACTTTTACCATTGTATCGATAGACACTTTATAATACTTTGAAAACATCATCAGTGCATCCAACGTCGGATTTTTTATACTGCCGTTTTCATAGCTGTTCACCGTCGAGCGGCTAACATTTAATTCACCTGCGACAATATCCTGTGTCCGGTTTTTTCTTTGTCGCAGAATTTTGATGTTGTTGTTAAATATCATAATGGTTGACATATTTTATCTAGCGCCTACCGGGACTCTGTCCCGGTATAAATTATCTGACTGCACCTGAGCAAACTCCGCAGGCTTTAGAAATTTCCTCTTGCACACTGCAAATATATAGATTATATTGTAATCATGCAAGATGATTGGTTCGCAATCTATTTGTTGGTTTGTTTAATGACTTGGTTGCTTTGCAGAAATGCTTTAGCCGGTGTGGTTTCGGTTGTCGAATTCCTTGAGCCACACCGGAGCTACCAAAGGGGGAGTACATTTCAATAATCGCAAGCGCACTTCTTCCACACTCCACACTAAATTTAAATGCGTCGTTCAATAGTACATATGGATCTGGATTCGTTTTTCGTTTCCGTTTCTTGCCTCGACCATCCCAAACTAAAAGGGAAGCCGGTTTTGATCGGCGGTACGAGTGATCGTGGCGTTGTAGCTTCGTGCAGTTACGAGGCTCGTGCGTATGGTGTACATTCAGCCATGCCCATGAAACTTGCCCGCCGCCTTTGTCCAGATGCTATCATCGTCCGCGGCGATTACGAACGGTACAGTCAATTGTCCGAGGTCGTTACAGATATCATAAAAGAGAATGTTCCGGTTTATGAAAAATCGTCGATCGACGAATTCTATATAGACTTAAGTGGCATGGATCGTTTTTTCGGATGCTATAAATGGGCAACCGAATTACGGCATAGGATCACAAAAGAAACCGGCTTGCCAATTTCTTTTGGCATGTCGGAAAACAAAACTGTTTCCAAAGTAGCAACAGGCGAAGCAAAGCCGAATGGTCAGCAGAAAATAGAATTCGGAAATGAGAAAACATTTCTTGCGCCTTTGCCTGTGCGGAAAATTCCAATGGTAGGGGAGAAGACAGCAAATTTATTGCGCACCATGGGCGTAGAAAAAATTGAGACCGTGCAGAAGATGCCTGTGGAACTGATGGAAAATGTGTTGGGCGAAAACGGCATTGCCAT
>JAYUWA010000300.1:0-16537 GCA_043753795.1 Bacteroidota bacterium
GCCGGTGATGCTTCTTGCTTTTCAAGGAAATAAATAGTTTGAAATATCAAAAGGTCGTCTGCCTCGAATAGTTCTTTGTCTTGAAGAATTTCTACAAACTTATCCTTACTGATATGTGGTGCTATTGTTGGCATCTTGACTTTGCTTTTTGATTTATAATTTCGTTGCGTGCAAAAAAGTTGGGTTGACAATGTCCCTAAAAATTGCAGTTATGTTTTATGATTACACATCTAATGCTTATTTATTCTAATTTACGTAGCTAAGTGAAAACTATTAACGATTTATTAATAATCCAACAATAAATATCAATTATTACAATCCAATACTTTCCACAACCAAAATTCTCAATAACTTTTTAAATCAACCACTCCCGAAATATAAAAAAAATCCCAACCCCAATACATCCACAAAAAAATCCCCCTCTACACCGGGAACCTTCCCACCAAACCCGGGAACCTTCCCGCCAAAAAAACATAACCCCTACTCCACATGTAGTATTCCCAACCTGAAAAATAAAAATTACCTTTGCAGTCACACACACACACGTTTACCACACACTAAATTTTCACAATGAAAAAAATCTACCACTCCGCCACCTGCACCACTTGCCAACGTATTCTCAAAGAATGGAAACCGGGAAAAGATGTCATACTGCAAGACATCAAAACAGAACCTATAACTGCAATTCAGATCGATGAAATGAAAAAACTTGCGGGGACGTATGAATCGTTATTCAGCCGCATTGCTATTAAGTTCCGCGGAATGGGATTAAATGAAATGACATTGACGGAAAAGGATTACCGTAAGTATATATTAGACGAATACACTTTTTTGAAACGACCGGTGTTGATACTGGACGACAAAATATTTATTGGCAACAGCAAAACAAATGTTGCCGCAGCTAAAGCTGCTTTGAATAGATGACTTCAAATACAAAAGCACACTTGGCAGTGTTTTCTGCTAATCTTATTTATGGAGTCAATTACAGTATCGCTAAGATCGTAATGCCTGACTTGATCAAGCCCGCCGGCTTCGTTGTTCTTAGGGTTTTCTTCGCTACACTGCTTTTCTTTCTGATGCGATTCCTTTATAAAGTTTCATTTCAGAAAATGGAACGCAAAGATGTCTTTCGTTTTTTCCTGCTCGGTCTTTTCGGAGTTGCAATCAATCAACTATTATTCTTCGAAGGTCTTTCACTGACCTCAAACATCAATGCCGCTCTCATCATGACGAGCAATCCGGTCATGGTCGTGCTCATCGCCGGTATTCTTATCAGCGAACGAATCACAATGGTCCGGCTTATTGGCATCCTACTGGGTGTGATCGGCGCCGTTTCACTGATCACTATGAGTCAGAATCATGGAGTCGGTTCATTTTCAGGTGATTTGATGATCTTTATCAATGCGGCTTCGTATGCGGTTTTCATCGTTATGGTTAAACCGATGATGAAAAAGTACGATCCGTGGTTCGTGCTTAGCTGGACGTTCTTCTTCGGACTACTCATCGTAACGCCTTTCGGTCTGACAGATGTACTTGCTATTCAATGGCAAGCGTTCGATCTTATTCATTGGTCAGCAATCATTTTCGTTATCTTTTTCACGACTTTTCTGGCTTATTTGCTCAATACTTTGGCCCTCAATGAATTGAGTCCGGCCATCGTGAGTTATTACATTTACCTCCAGCCGATCTTCGCCACGCTCATCACACTATATATAATGCATGAGCCTATTAAGTGGATCCATGCATTCGCTTGTGTGCTGATTTTCACAGGTGTGTACCTGGTATCGAACCCTACATTTGGCAAAGCGAAATCTTAAGCTAATTTTGCCTCACCATTTTTTAAACTAAACCCATGATCCGCTCAATGACCGGTTTCGGTACCTCGTCTATCGAATTTGAAAACAAAACCATTTCAGTTGAGATCAAATCGGTCAACAGCAAGTTCATGGACCTTAACCTCCGCCTGCCTTCTGCTTATAAAGAGAAGGAAATGGAACTCCGCACCGATCTCGCCCGCTTCATCGAACGCGGAAAATGTGAAGTGGCTTTTACATGCGAATCGCAGGAGGCTGCAAAGAAAACTGTGATCAATCGTCCACTTGCAAAAGCATATTTCGAAGAACTAAAAATGCTCGATACTGAACTCGGAATCTCTACTCCGAATTATCTTCAGGTCATTCTTCCATTACCTGATGTTATGATGAACGACAAAACTGTTTTATCAGAACCGGAATGGAACGCTGTACAGAAAGCAATGAAGCAAGCATCTGATGCATTTCAGAAATTTCGTTTGAATGAAGGTGCAGCTTTGCAGAAAGATATTGAACAACGTTTGCAAGCGATCCTTGACGGACTGAAAGAAATTGAAAAGTTCGAAGCAGGAAGAATTGAACTTGTACGCAAACGTCTGCAATCGAATCTTGAAGAGTTCATTCAACTCAATAACATCGACAGAAATCGTTTCGAGCAGGAACTTATTTTTTACATAGAGAAATACGATATCTCCGAAGAGAAAGTCCGTCTGAAAAGTCACTGCGATTATTTCGTAAAGACCATGAAAGATGATCCTTCAGCAGGGAAAAAACTTTCTTTCATCGCACAAGAGATTGGAAGAGAAATAAACACCATCGGTTCAAAAGCAAATGATGCCGACATGCAGAAGTCTGTCGTAATCATCAAAGACGAACTGGAAAAAATAAAAGAACAGATACTGAATGTAGTGTAATGGGGAAAGACAATAAATTACTTTTATTCTGCGGACCATCGGGCAGTGGTAAAACTACCATCGTTCATGATCTGCTGGCGTCTGATTCCCGGTTGAAATTTTCCGTATCTGCTACTACACGAAATAAACGCGCGAATGAAATTGATGGCGAAGATTATCATTTTATTACTGTCGATGAATTCAAACGCCGTATAGATAACGATGAATTTGTTGAATGGGAAGAAGTGTATACGAACGGTTATTACGGAACTCTAAAATCTGAAATAGAAACCATCTGGTCAGAAGGAAAAATTCCTGTCTTCGATGTAGATGTTGAAGGTGGAATAAAGATCAAGAGTATTTACGGTGAGCAATTGCTTGCTGTTTTTGTTCGTCCGCCATCGATTGAAATTCTACATCAACGTTTAAAAGCAAGAAATTCCGAAACTCCCGAATCGTTCAAAGCAAGAATTGTAAAAGCAGAACTTGAATTAACATACGCAGACAGGTTTGATCATATCATCGTTAATGACACGCTGGAGAAGGCGTTGGAGGAAGCGCATGGGTTGGTTAATGAATTTGTGAGTTCAAAGGTTAAATAACGCTTAAAAAATTTAACACAGAGAACTAAGACAGTTCGACAAAAGCAAACAATTACAATTTAGGACTCAGGGCTAATTACCTCTCAACAATTACTGCACACAAAAAAAATGAAAGTAGGTCTTTTATTCGGCAGCTTCAACCCCATCCACAACGGCCATATGGTCATTGCGGGATATATGGCTGAGTTTACAGATCTGGAACAGGTGTGGTTTGTGGTTTCGCCGCACAATCCGCTGAAGTTGAAACAAACGCTTTTACAGGATTATCACCGGTTGAGCATGGTGAAGATTGCTATAGGCGACAACAGAAAACTTAAAGCTTCTGACATCGAATTTAAATTACCAAAACCTAGTTACACTATAAATACGCTCGTACATTTGTATGAGCGATTTCCACAGCATCAGTTTGCACTTATTATGGGCAGCGATAACCTGGATAGTTTTGAAAAATGGAAAAACTACGAACAGATCTTAGAACAAGCCGAGCTCTATGTTTATCCTAGAAAAGATTCAGCAGAAAATGAATTTACTACTCATCCGAAAGTAAAGATCATCCCCGCGCCACTGATGGAAATTTCTTCAAGCTTCATTCGCGAGAATATTAAAGCGAAAAAAGATGTGAGATACATGGTGCCGGAGAAGGTGTGGGATTTTTTGGAGGAGATGAATTTTTATAGGTAAGGTTGGGGTTAAAAGTCAAAAGGTCAGAGGTCAGAGGTCAGAGGTCACTTTGCGAAGGGTTGATCAACTTTGAATCTTGAATTAAAAAATAACAAAAATGTCAACAACAAAATACAAATTCGGCACCCGCGCTATTCACGCAGGACAAGAACCTGATCCATCGACAGGAGCTATCATGACTCCTATTTACCAGACTTCTACCTATGTACAGGAAAGTCCTGGGAAGCATAAGGGATATGCCTATGCACGCGGAAAAAATCCGACGCGGGTAGCTTTGGAAAAATGTATTGCTTCTTTGGAAAATGCCAAGCACGGTTTGTGTTTCTCCAGCGGACAGGGCGCTGAAGACGCTATCATCAAATTACTACGCCCCGGTGACGAAGTGATTGCTACCGATGATCTGTATGGCGGATCGTACCGTATGTTCACAAAAGTGTTTGCCCACTTCGGAATAGTTTTTCATTTCGTGAACATGGATAATGCGAACGATATTTCAAAACACATCAACCCTAAAACAAAAATGATCTGGCTGGAAACGCCTACGAATCCATTGATGCGTATCATCGATATCAAAGCTACTGCCGAGATCGCGAAGAAAAATAATCTGATGCTTGTTGTCGACAATACTTTTGCATCACCGTATTTGCAAAATCCGCTTGACCTTGGTGCACATATCGTTTTGCATTCAGTTACAAAATATATCAATGGTCATTCTGATATCGTAATGGGTGCAACATGTACCAACGACGATAAGATCCAGGAAGAACTTGCTTTTATTGCTAACTCATGTGGTGCAACACCGGGACCGCAGGATAGTTTTCTTGCACTGCGCGGAATAAAAACATTACATGTACGTATGGACAGACATTGTGCGAATGGAAGAGCTGTTGCAAACTTCCTTCGTTCACATCCGAAGGTTGATGCTGTTCACTGGCCGGGATTCCCTGATCATCCGAATCATGATGTAGCAAAAAAACAAATGCGTGACTTCGGTGGCATGATCTCTTTTACGCTAAAAGGAAATTCAATGGAAGAAGCATTCCGTATGGCTGCCGCTACAAAAGTATTTTCATTGGCAGAATCGTTAGGTGGTGTTGAATCATTGATCGGACATCCTGCATCAATGACGCATGCGTCTATTCCAAAAGAACTTCGTGAAAAATCAGGGGTGCTTGATTCACTACTTCGACTTAGTGTTGGAATTGAAGATGAAAGTGATTTGATTGAGGATTTGCGGCAGGCCATCGGGTAGTTAATGAATAATGAATGATGAAAATTTTTAACACAAGATCACTAAGTTTTTAGCACAAGTGCACAGTTCAATTATGTGCTCTTGTGACGAATTTTAGTGATCTTGTGTTTAAAAAAAATCGAAGAAAGAAAGTTTCCTTTTTCTGATTCCAATACAAACCCAATAAAATTAGCAGATTTTGACAAACAAAACTTCCTTAAGATTGGCTTTTAAATGATCAAGGTCATCGGAATGTCCGGAGCAATAACTCTTTCCTATAGGGCAGTATTCGAAATTAATTCAAAAAATGATCTTTTTTTCAAAAAATACCCTTATGAAGGGCCGAAATGCCTTTGTCATTCCAACGTAATTATCCATTATTTTCAGCCTTTATAACATCCTATTAACTATAAAATTTCAGTAAATTTTTCTAAATTTGTCATTAATCACCTTATAGATGATTCTCCTGAAAATAATACTACTAAAATTATCATGAAAAAAACTCTACTCGCATTTGTAATTGCAGCTTCTTTGGCTTCTGGTTCATTTGCACAAGAACATCGTTGCTACACAACTGAAATGCACAACGAGGCTATCAAAAACAATCCCGGTCTATTACGTCAAATGGAAGATCTTGAGAAATTTACTCAGGACTTTGGACGCACTACAAGAGCTAACGGTTCTGTAGTTTATACCATTCCGGTTGTATTTCACATTCTTCATAATTATGGTGCAGAGAACATTTCTGATGCTCAGATCCATGATGCGATGAGAATTATTAACGAAGATTTTCGAAAATTGAATGCAGATACAACTTCTATTGTTCCTTCTTTTCAAGGTATTGCTTCTGACAGTGAAATTGAATTCAGATTAGCAAGCATCGATCCGAATGGCAATTGCACCAACGGTATCGATCGCATCGTTACACAACTTACCTATTTGGCTGATGATGGATCCAAATTAAATCCATGGCCAAATAATAAATACCTGAATATCTGGGTAGCAAATTCTCTTGAAAATACAGGAGCTGCTGCTTATGCATATTATCCGGGCGGAATTCCTTCTGCCGCTGTAGATGGTATTATGACGCGACACAATTATGTTGGTAGCATCGGTACAAGCTCAACTGGAGGTGCACGTACTCTTACTCACGAGATCGGTCATTGCCTTAACCTTGCTCACGTTTGGGGAAGTACTAACCAACCGGGTGTAGCTTGTGGCGATGACGGCGTATCTGATACTCCTGAAACAATGGGTTACACTTCTTGTAATATTACAAGCTCTATTTGTAATCCTCCGATCATTGAGAATGTACAGAACTATATGGAATATTCTTTCTGCGAACATATGTTTACAGAAGGACAATCCGTTAGAATGCGTGCAGCGCTTAACAGTCCTATAGCAGGAAGAAACAATTTATGGCAAGCAGCCAACTTACTTGCAGCAGGTGTAACAGGAAGTCCGCAATTATGTACTCCAACAGCCGACTTCGGTGTTTACAATCAATTGGTATGTGCAGGTGGCAATATTACTTTCTATGATCTTAGCTGGAATGGACGTGTAGGAACCTGGAGCTGGTCATTCCCGGGTGGAGTTCCTTCAACATCTGCTGATTCAACACCGACAATAAATTATCCGACTCCGGGTGTTTACTCTGCAACGTTATCAGTTAGCAATGCAACCGGTACTGATTCTATTACACGTACATCGCTGATTTATGTTTCAGGAACACAACAGGAAAACGTTCCATATATACAAAGCTTTGAAGATACAACATCATTTCCCGGAAGTACAGGCTTTGTTTTGAACCCTGATAACGGAACAACATGGACACGTGTTTCAAATGCTGCCGTAGCCGGAACTTCTTCTATTAAGATCAACAACTTTACAAACGTCAGAGGACAAATTGATGAATGGGTTATGCCGACAATGGATTTCTCTAACATCACAACGCCTGTTGTTATGACATTCTATGTTGCTAATGCAAGAAGAAATTCAACAAGCGACGATGAACTTTCATTCGCAGGAAGTATCAATTGCGGAGCAACTTGGCAGCCGAGATACAATAAAAGTGGTGCAACACTTGCTACAACAACAGGTATCGTTTCTTCTAACTTTACTCCAAACTCAACACAATGGAGAAAAGAAACAGTAACGCTTAATCCATTCAAGTTACTTCCTAACGTTCGTTTCAAATTCACAAATACAAGTGACAGAGGAAATAATACATATATCGACAGTATCAACATAACAGGAACAATTGTAAATGTGGATGAGATAGATGAGATACAATTGGGCTTTGCTCTTTATCCAAACCCAACTACTGAGTCAAGCACTGTCCAATTCAAATTGTCGAAAAAACAAAATGTGATCCTTGATGTGAAAAACATTTTAGGTGAAACGATCAGACAAGTTGTTAGTGAAGATCTGGAAGGCGGTATGCACGAAATCCTGCTTCCTGCACTTCCAAAAGGAATCTATATGATCGACCTATATACGGGCAACAAACACCATGTTCGTAGATTGATCGTATCGTAAATAATATTTTAAAATTGTAAAAAAGAGGTTGTCAGATAAAGGCAGCCTCTTTTTTATTGTCCAATCTGCGCTAGATCTGCGAGATCTGCGGGAAAAAATTTCTGTGTGTTTTTTTTCTCCCGCAGATCTCGCAGAATTCGCAGAGATTGCGCAGAGATATAGACCAATAGAAATCCAATAGAATTTCTTAAATTCGTCATCCCAAGGAGCAATTCACCCTTCCGTTCCTTTCAAAAATATCATGAAAAAAATTCTATTTGTAATTGCACTTGCAACAACCTTTGCGACTACAACTTCTGCCCAGGAACATTTCTGCTATACAACTGAGATGGACAATATTGCAACTGCGACTGATCCCGGTTTTATCAATCAAAGACAGCAACTTGAAAACTTCATTCAGCAATATGCAACTGCTGAAAGAAGAAACAACAATGTTGTTTATATTATTCCGATCGTGTTTCATATTCTTCACAATTATGGCGGAGAAAATATTTCTGATGCTCAGATCCTGGATCAGGTAAATATTCTGAACCGTGACTTCCGCAGATTAAATGCTGATACATCTCTTATCGTTCCTGCATTTCAGGGGCGTGCTGCTGATTGTGAAATTGAATTCCGTTTACCAAGCATAGATCCAAATGGAAATTGCACGAATGGAATCGATCGTATCGTTACTCCATTGACTTATCTTGCGAATGATCAATCAAAATTGAATCCCTGGACTAACAATAAATATTTCAACGTCTGGGTTGCGCACTCACTTGAAAATTCAGGTGCTGCTGCATATGCATATTATCCGGGAGCAAATAGCGCTATCGACGGAGTAATATGCCTAAGCTCTTATATTGGAAGTATTGGCTCAAGTAGTCCTCTGAGAAGTCGTGTAATGACGCATGAGATCGGACATTCATTAAATCTTGCGCACGTGTGGGGCAGTACAAATTCTCCCGGAGTTGCTTGTGGTGATGATAATGTTGGCGACACACCTGAAACGAAAGGCTGGACAAGTTGTAATCTGAACGGCTCAATTTGTAATCCGCCGATCGTTGAGAATGTACAAAATTACATGGAGTATTCTTACTGTGATGTAATGTTCACAGAGGGACAAAAGACAAGAATGCGAGCAACATTGAACAGTTCAATTTCCGGAAGAAATAATCTTTGGACGCCGGCGAATCTTCTTGCTACCGGAGTAACTGCAGGTCCGCAACCATGTGTACCGATCGCAGATTTTGGAATTAACAGAAAACTGGTTTGTCAAAATGGCGATGTTACGTATTACGATCTAAGCTGGAATTCAACAATAACAAATTGGAACTGGTCTTTTCCCGGTGGAGTTCCTTCCACATCAACAGATTCTGCTCCTGTGATTACATATCCAACTCCCGGTACCTATTCGGCAACTTTGGTAGTTAGTACTCCTGCAGGAAGTGACAGCATCACTCAATCACAAATAATCACGGTTTCCGGACCAAGTGTTACAAACATACCATATACTGAAAGTTTCGAAGACACTGCTTCATTTCCCGGTGCTACCGGATCGATTTTCAATGAAGACAATGGAACGACTTGGGCTCGCGTAACAAATGCAGCTGTTTCAGGAACTTCATCAATCAGGATCAATAATTTCTCGAATACCATTGGAGAGATCGATGAATGGGTAATGCCTGTAATGGATTTTTCGAATGTAACAGCTCCAATTGTGATGACATTTTATGTTGCCAATGCGCAAAGGAATTCAACCAGCAATGACAAACTTTCATTTTACGGAAGTAGTAATTGCGGTGCAAACTGGCAATTGCGTTTTAATAAAAGTGGCGCTACACTATCGACAACCGGCGGAATCGTTTCTTCAAACTTTACTCCAATCACTAATCAGTGGCGACAAGAAACTGTTACACTGAATCCGTATAAATTGCTTTCGAATGTCCGTCTGAAGTTTACGAATACAAGCGACAGAGGTAATAATACCTACATCGATTCAATCCATCTTACAGGATCAATTGTTAATGTAGATGAAATGGATGAGATCCAATTAGGATTCGCTCTATATCCAAATCCAACTTCTGAGTCGAGTACAGTGCAATTCAAATTATCGAAAAAACAAAATGTGATCCTTAATGTGAAGAACATTCTGGGTGAGACAATTAAAGAAGTTTTAAGTGAGGAAATGGATGGTGGTCTGCATGAGGTCCTGCTTCCGGCACTGCCAAAAGGAATTTATATGATCGACTTGTATACGGGTAATAAGCACCACGTTCGGCGATTGATCGTATCGTAACAAGGTCATAAAATTAAAAAAGCCGGCTCAGAATTGCTGGCTTTTTTTATGCATTATCAATAATACTATCTTGAAAACGTTCATTGTGAAACTAAGTATGGCCTTTCATATGTCATATTTTTTTTCAAGATTTGTAACATCTCAAACACTTCCAAAGTACCACTAGTTTACCGTATCTTACCCGAATGTTCATATCGCGATTTAGCATCATTTTATTTGTTTTTAGCTTAGCTTCCCACTTTGCAGGTGCCCAGGAAACTCCTGAATATCGAAAAAATGCTTTTTCGATAAACATTACACGATGTGTTTCTAATGAGTTAAATCTTAGCTTCGAAAAACGCTTATCGGTAAGAAGGGCTATTGAATTCAATGCAGGTTATATTTACATCAATGATCCTTTACAGGATTTTGCAAAGACCTGGGCAAATACACAATATTTTTATGAGCGTGGTTTTGCTGCCCGCATCCATTATAAGATCTTCAAAAAACCCGAAGACGATAAAACAAAATGGCGCGATTATATTTCTCCGGGAATCGCCTACAAATATCTTTACTACAACAATCAGTGGTTTGAAAACGAACTAACCGCTGAAAATGGGGAAATCTATCACGAACGACTTTTTCAACATCGTTTCAGAAGTAAAATGAGCTTTGAATTTATCTGGGGAAAAGTTTACGAAATGAACCAGACTTTTGCTTTCGAATTTTACTACGGTGCCGGTTTAATGGGAACCCTCTCCGATCGATACGTTGTATATAACCAACCCGACGACCGCAAGCCAAAAATCATCACTGTTAACGATCACGACAAATCCTTCTACGTCCGCCCTTCTTTGTTAGTGGGAGCGAAGTTGCGTATTTCGCTTTAACGAATAACTAATAGTGAATAACGAATAGTAAAAGCCTCCCCCGCAACGCGCATTATTAGTTATTAGTTATTAGTTAACCCGTTGCTCGAAATTCAAAACGTTCGCCCTTCGACTTCGCTCAGGGACCGTGGGTTTTGGGCAGATATGTGTGAATTTTTTGCGAAGAAAATTCCCTTAAAATTTAAATTAAATTTTCTTCGCAAAAAATTCACACATCAACACTTATAAGACGGTCCCCGAGCGAAGTCGAGGGGCAATAATTTCGAACAACGGGTTAGTTATTCGTTATTCGTTATTCGTTCTAGTGTGCTTCCAACCAATTCCTCCCAGTCCCCATCCCGATCTCTATCGGAACTTTTAGTTTAAGGGCGGTTTTCATTCTGTGACTTACGAGTTCTTTTAGTTTATCAACTTCCGTATGATGGGCATCAAAAACAAGTTCATCATGAACCTGAAGCAGCATCTTCGATTTCATTTTTTCTTTCTTCAGGTCGTTGTGAATGTTGATCATTGCTACCTTGATCATATCGGCAGCGCTACCTTGTATCGGTGCATTGATAGCATTGCGTTCAGCAAAGCCACGTACAGTTGCATTGGCTGAGTTGATGTCGCGTAGATTCCTTCGACGACCCAGAATTGTTTCTACATACCCTTTTGTACGTGCACTTTCAATACTGTGATCCATGTATTCTTTCACGTGTGAATATTGCCGGAAATAATTATCGATAATGCTCTTGGCTTCGGTACGTGAAATATTCAATCGTTCTGCAAGACCGAATGCTGAAATTCCATAGATGATTCCGAAGTTCACCATCTTGGCATTACGGCGCATATCTGAGGTTACATCCTTCAATTCCACTCCGTAAACTTTCGCTGCAGTTGCAGCATGAATATCTTCGCCACTATTAAAGGCCGAAAGCATTCCCGGATCTTCACTTAGTTCTGCAATGATCCGTAATTCAATCTGCGAATAATCTGCTGACAATAAAACATGCTCGTCATCGCGGGCAATAAATGCTTTACGGATCTCACGCCCACGCTCTGTACGGATTGGAATGTTCTGCAGATTCGGATTGTCGGAACTCAGTCGCCCGGTAACAGCTACAACCTGATTGTATGATGTATGAATTCTTCCTGTCGATGGATCGATCAGTTCCGGAAGCACATCAACATATGTATTCTTTAATTTCACTAACTCCCGGTAATCAAGTATACGTCTTACAATAGGATGTTTGTTTTCAAGTTTACTCAACACATCTTCACCGGTAGAATACTGACCTGTTTTTGTCTTCACAGGTTTTTCCATGATCTTAAGTCGTTCAAATAATACTTCTCCAACTTGTTTCGGTGAACTGATATTGAAAACTGATCCTGCCATCGTTTGAATTTCTTTTTCAACCAAACCAATATCAGTTGCAAGTACCTGTGAAAGTTCTTTTAATGACGAAGTATCTAATCGAATACCTTCTGTTTCCATTTCCATCAGCACATTCACCAATGGCATTTCAACATCATGAAATAATTTTTCCAGTCCTGCCTTTTTTAACTTCAACTCAAAATTCTCTTTCAGTTGCAAAGTTATATCCGCATCCTCCGCTGCATATTCAGCAACAGACTCAATCGGAACATCGCGCATATTCAACTGATCCTTTCCTCTTTTTCCGATGAGTGTTTCAATAGATACCGGGGAATAAGATAAATAAGTTTCACTCATCACATCCATATTATGTCGCATCTCAGGCTGAATCAAAAAGTGCGCGATCATTGTATCGAATGCTTGGCCTGCTATATGGATTCCGTATTTATTTAATACTGCAAGATCATACTTCAAATTCTGTGCGATCTTTTCGATTTTTTCATTCTCAAATACCGGTTTGAATTCGTCAACAATTTTTTGCGCCTCCGCCTGATCAGCAGGAACAGGAACATACCATCCTTCATGAATTTTTGTACTGAAAGAAAGTCCGACTAACTCTGCTTTGCTTGCATCCAGTCCTGTTGTTTCAGTATCAAAACAAACCGATTTTTGCTTTAGCAATTCTGCTACAAGTTTTTTTCTCTCTTCTGCTGAATCGGCTAGAAAATATTTGTGATCGATTGTATGAATTGTATTCAGATCTTTTTCTGCTACTGGTTCCGGTAAAACATCAACTTCGACTTGCACTGAAACTGATTTTGTATCGTCGCCAAACAAAGATGTTTGTGATGCCTGAAGAACAACAGGCTTTGATTTACCGGGCTCTGCAGGAGCATTAGAAAGATTTAATTGTTCGGCAAGCCGACGGAATTCAAGTTCAGTAAACAACTCGCGAAGTTTTTCTTTGTCAGGCTCACATGCAATAAGATCATTGATGTTATTATTGATCGGAACATCAAGCAAAATAGTAGCAAGTCTTTTCGACTGAATTGCCATTTCTTTATTGAGTTCAACTTTCTCTTTTAACTTACCTTTAAGTTGATCAGTATTCTGCAATAAATTTTCAATGCTTCCGAATTGTTTCACTAACAGAATAGCTGTCTTCTCTCCTACTCCGGGAATTCCGGGAATATTATCTGAAGCATCGCCCATTAATCCAAGAATATCTTTTACCTGCTCTACTCTTTCAATGTCCCAACGTTTACAAACTTCAGCCTTACCCATGACCTCAGCTCCATTACCCAGACGTGCAGGTTTGTATATGAAAGTGTGTTCGTCGACAAGCTGTCCAAAATCTTTATCAGGTGTCATCATGTATGTATCGAAACCTTCCTTCTCTGCTTTCACTGCAAGTGTACCAATGATATCATCCGCTTCATATCCAACTTTCGTGAGCAAGGGTATACAAAAACATTCGCACAAGCGATAGATGTATGGGATGCTCTTGGCAAGATCTTCCGGCATCTCTTCCCGGTGCGCTTTGTATGCAGGAAACTCTTCGTGCCGGGCAGTTGGACCGGAAGTATCAAATACAACAGCTATGTGCGTTGGATTTTCCTTCCGTAATACTTCAAGCAGTGTATTGGTAAATCCAAAAATCGCTGATGTATTCAGTCCTTTGGAATTAATTCTATGATTATTCGAAAACCCGAAATATGCGCGATAGATCAGCGCCATTCCGTCGAGCAGGAAAAGTTTTTTAGACATTTGTGTTTAGATGAATGGCAAAGATAAAAAAATCGCTTTTCATCCGATGAAAAATTAACGTTCAATCCTCGCCTAAACAATCATATATACCAGCTAATCAGCATTTACTTCACCCGCCATGTTTAACTTTTTACGGAAGATTTAAATCCACAATTCAAGTTAAGCACTTGACATTCTAAATAGCAAGTTAATTAGAAACGATGAATTTCTTTACTTTAATAGTTATATCATCAACAATAGAAATGTAATAAACTCCGTTGGAGAAATTTATCTCAATCTTTTCTGCAATTAGGCTATCAAAGCCTTTTTGAAACAAAACTTTTCCAAATTGATCATAAATTTTAACAGTGGTATTGCGCAATTCTACATCAGATGAGATAAATATTTCCTTTTGTACTGGCACAGGAAAAACATTTATTCTTTCATCAACCAAAAGATCCGGGATGGAATTTTGGACATAACATAAATCCCAAACTCCTCTGCTGTTGAAGTCGATGCCGGTAATGATATTAAAATTTATAATATTATAATTAATAGGAAATGAAGTATACACGGGTTCATTGACTCCGCTTACTAAATTGTCATCCCAAGAAATTACAAAAGAATTAAAATTACAATGTGAACTATCATTAATTGTTACATCAATAAATACCACTTGCAATGAATAATAGTTTGGCCAAAGCATGTCTGAAGCAATAGTAAATACTGAATCTGATTTATTAAATAACTTTTTTGCATAGAAAAAACTATTAAAATTTGAACCAGGCCAATACCCTGAATATTTTATATTTGAAAGTGTATCTAAGTGGATCAGAAATATTGAATTATTCAATTGAGTCAATATCTCAAAACTTTTATCAGGCAACTGAATCATTTCCATGGTATCAGTCCAATTTGAATATGAAGAATTTTTAAACGACAACACGTTTCCCACTGAATCTGTTTTTAAGAAAAAAATTGCCCTAAAAGTTGCTGAATCGTGAATGCCACAAAAAGCGTACTCATTATCTACTGTTTTTATTCCCGAATGAATAGAAATATTTCCATAACTTTTAGTCCATATGCCGTTTAATAGAGAATCATATTCTGAAACTTTATTCCCATTTGCAGATATGATACGATTACTAAAACCGGGAAAAACCACATGCTGCAACGTCTGATTATATCTCATCCATAAAATATCCCCTAAAGAATCAGTTCTGATGTAATTGTTAAATAAAAAACCATTATCCGGCAATTTGCAAGTTGAATTAACTCTTCCTGTTAAGCCAATCGGATTGGAAATTATTTTTGACCACTGAAGATTAAATGTTGAATCTAGTTTATAAAAAATTGTGTTAAAAAAATTTCCAGGCCCCAATAAAGAATCAACTCCGCCCCCTATTAATATACCGTTATCTGACGTTTCAACAGCTGTGGTTAATGAAAAACCAAAATGGCCGTATGGCAATTTATTGGCAGAAATCACATCGACAGAATCCTTTTGAAAATCATAAATTGACACATATGAGTGCCCGAGATCACTAGTACTAATTGAAGTACAAATAAAATAATTTCCGTTTTTCCTCTGATAAGTGTTGTTTTCAAAACCATCTATTGGAACTCCAATATGTTTGGTTTTTAAAGGCTGTGCAGTTAAAACAAAAGTTAGTTCAAATAAAATCAAACTAATAAAAATGATTTTTCGTGTCATTATATGTTTTTATTAAACCGATAATTATCAAAGATAATATAATTTTAAAACTTCCTTTTACTTTGACTACAATAGAATTAAATGTACTAAATATTGATTTTTAATTTACATTGTATTTTATAATTCATGCTTGTCATTATATCAGGTGAATTATTAAACCATTAAAAATTAAATAAGCTACGTTTAAAACCTTCCACAATATGTGCCACCGCCGGACAGATCATCGAATTCAAATACGTCAATGGTAAAATAGAACGGATGTCTCTTTGATCAGTATGCGGATATTGCCGACAAGCATTTGGTCTTGCCGAATAAACTGAACAACAATTATCTTCCTTCAAAAAAGTACACGGCATTTTTTTGAAGACATAATCATTGTCCTCATCGATCCGTAAATATTCACTAATAAAATTAGCAGGCTTTACTCTTAAATGTTCCGAAAGTTTTTCAATATCTTTATTCTTCAAAAGAGGTCCGGTCGTTGAACAACAATTTGCACACTTCAGACAATCTATTTTCTCAAAAGCTTTTTCATGCAAATCATGCACAAGTTCATCCAATTTCCTTCCGGGAATTTTTTTCAGCTTCTCAAAAAAGGATTTGTTTTCCTTCTTTTTCGCTCTGGCAACTTCGAGAAGTTTTTCGTACTCGGGTAACATTCCGGCAAGTTAACGAATAACTAATATCTAACCCGTTGTTCGAAATTAATGCCCCTCGACTTCGCTCGGGGACCGTCTCATAAGTGGTAATGTGTGAATTTTTTGCGAAGAAAATTTAACTTCAATTTTAAGGGAATTTTCTTCGCAAAAAATTC
>JAYUWA010000301.1:0-5465 GCA_043753795.1 Bacteroidota bacterium
ACGCAAAAAATCTGTAGTCCCCCCTGAGCCACCCGCCGACTTCAAACCGCCTGATTAACAAGAGGTGCGGGGTAAACTGCTGCAATGTGGGTTAAGTGAGATGTCGCCTGCTTTATTGCCGTCAGCTTTAGCTCAATGTCATTAAGTTAAACTCAAGAATTCATAATAGCATATAATGGTTGCATTTGGTTATTCCTGATGTACAATTGTGCTATCGTTGTCGAAAAAAGCTGTGTATTTAAAGTGTGCGTCCCTAAAGGTGCTTAGCGCTCTTGTATGGTCCAATAGTCACCAAGAGTAAGGCCCTAACGGGCCGAATAATCTATAAATTAACAACGAATACATCATTCGCCTAAACCAAATGACTTTAATCTTTAGCTGACGGCAATAAAAGCTGATTTGCAAAAAAATATTTTTTTATTAATAATCTCATGTCAACAGATCGAAATTTACGATTGTGATTTATAATAAAGTCATTTGTTAGTGAACTTAGGTTAAATTTTGTTTTTATTTCAAATTCAAACCATAGTTTATTTGGTATTGTTTTTTAACAGAAAAATAAAAACATTACCCATGAAAGATCTAAGCAAAAAAAACGACAGTCAAAAGCCATCGGAAGTGAATGCTGATGGCGCGCTTCCAGGTTATCCTGCTTACCCAAAAAGTCAGGATGTTTATAATAAATTCAAGGAAGAATCTGACATTGATCCGGAAAACCCACCGAAGTTAAAAGAAAGCGCAGAGTATTCTGACAATGAAATGCCTGAAGAAAAAGATTTCTTCACAAATTCACTTGGTTCTGATCTGGATGTTCCAGGCTCTGAATTGGACGATGAAGCTGAAGATATCGGAAATGAAGATGAAGAGAATAATTTTTACAGTTTAGGCGATAATGATTAAGTAATTGATCTGATTTTAAATTGTATTTTTCAGCCGGTGAAAAAGCTGATATGATTGTTATTGCTGCCATTGAAAAATTTAAGAATGAACTGGGTGATCTTTATTCAATAGAAGAAAGGGGTCAGATTATTGCTAATGTTTTTGAATCTTTAATAGGTTTCAATAAAATCGATTTAAGAATGAAAGGTGATTTTATTCTTTCGGATGAAGTAGTGAATCAATTAGGTTCAATTACTAAAAGACTTCTTAAAAATGAACCCATTCAATATATACTTGGCTATACATGGTTTGCCGGAATGAAATTAAAAGTTTCTACTGATGTTTTAATTCCTCGTCAGGAAACAGAGGAATTAGTTGACTGGATCATAAAAGAAAACAAGCTGCAAGCCCCATTGATCTTTGATCTATGTACAGGAAGCGGTTGCATTGCATTAGGCCTAAAAAAAAACATTATCAATTCTCAAGTCCTTGCGATTGACATTTCAGAGAAAGCATTAAGGGTTGCTTCTGAAAATGCTATATCAAATAGGCTGGATATCGACTTCATTTTGTCTGATTTATTAAATACTGATTTAGACCAGGCAGAAATAGATATTATTGTTAGCAATCCACCATATGTCAGAACAAGTGAAGCTGAAAATATGAAATTGAATGTTCTCGATTACGAACCGCATCTGGCACTTTTTGTTTCAGACAATGATCCATTAATTTTTTATAAACGGTTAGCGATCCTGGCAAAAAAATCGTTGAAAAAATCTGGAAAGATCTATCTGGAAATCAATGAAAATTTAAGTGCAGAAACTGCTGAAATTTTAGAACTACAAGGTTTTCATGAGATTATGGTAAGAAAAGATCTAAATGATCGGTACAGAATGATCTCTGCATCAAAACCCTAACACTATTTATGGCTGAATTGATTTTATTATATTTACAAGGTCAAATCAATTCTAAATTTTATCGGTTCGGAAATTGACCGATACTTATTCTCTTTCAATTATGAGTGAGTCAAAAGTTTTTCGTCGCATTGAGCAATTGCGAAAAGAGATCGAAGAACATAACCATATATATTACGTTCAGGCAAAATCGTCTATTTCAGATTACGATTTTGATATGTTGTTGGAGGAACTGATCAAACTGGAAAAAGAAAATCCTGAGTTTGCTTCAGATGATTCTCCATCCCAAAGGGTTGGCGGAACTGTTACAAAAGAATTCAAATCAGTGAAGCATAAATATCCGATGCTTTCACTTGGGAATACATATTCTGAAGATGATCTTCGTGAATTCGATGAACGGATTCGCAAAGGTCTCGATCATGAATATGAGTATGTATGCGAATTGAAATTTGATGGAGTTGCAATCGGTCTGACATATAAAGCCGGACGACTTGTGCAAGCAGTAACACGTGGAGATGGAGTACAAGGTGATGATGTTACGCCAAATGTGAAAACAATTCGTTCTATTCCTATTGTCTTGCATGGAAAAAATTATCCGGATGAATTCGAGATCCGTGGTGAAATTTTAATGCCGCGTTCATCCTTTAACAAGATCAATAAAGAAATTGAAAAGCAATTGTCAGAGGATGGTTATGATGAAGAAGAGATTGCTGACCGTCTTTTAAAAAACCCAAGGAACGCAGCAGCAGGAACCATCAAGATGCAAGACTCTTCTGTCGTCGGAAAACGTGGACTTGATTGTTTTCTTTATGCCATGTATGGAAAACTTTCGTACACAACCCACATGGAAGCTCTGAAGGCTGCAGAAACCTGGGGATTCAAGATCAGCGAGCATACAAAAAGATGCAAGAACATCGATGAGGTAATTGCATTTTTAGAAAAATGGAACACAGCACGTTTTGATTTACCTTACGATACCGATGGCGTGGTAATAAAAGTTGATTCAATCGATCAGCAAAATGAGTTAGGCTTTACAGCTAAATCGCCGCGTTGGGCAATTGCTTATAAATTTAAATCTGAAAGCGTTTCAACTATTCTTGAAGATATCACCTATCAGGTAGGTAGAACAGGAGCAATAACACCTGTAGCAAATCTGAAAGCAGTATTTCTTGCCGGATCTACTGTGCGTCGCGCAACATTGCACAATGCTGATCAGATCGAAAAACTTGATCTGAGAATTGGCGATACTGTTTTTGTAGAAAAAGGGGGCGAAGTAATACCTAAAATTACCGGAGTTGATCTTAAAAAGAGAAATAAAAATTCAGAACCGGTTGTATATATTAAAAAATGTCCGGTTTGTGGTACAAAACTGGAAAGAAAAGAAGGCGAAGCACAACATTACTGCCTGAATATTACCGGTTGTCCACCGCAGATAAAAGGTCGCATCGAACATTTCATCAGTCGTCGTGCAATGAATATCGATAGTCTTGGCGAAGGAAAGATCGAAATGCTTTTCGACAATGAACTTATTCATACACCGGCTGATCTTTATAAATTGAAATACGATGATCTGATCGGTCTTGAAAAGGTCATAGACAGTGAAGATGGCGGCAAATCAAAAAAGATAAGTCTGCAGGAAAAATCAGTGCAAAAGATCCTCAATGGAATTGAAGAATCAAAAGCAGTTCCATTTGAAAGAGTTTTGTATGCGATCGGTATCAGATATGTCGGCGAGACTGTAGCAAAAAAACTTGCGCTACATTTTAAGTCGATAGAAGCAATTAGAAATGCTAAAGCTGAAGAATTGACCGGTGCAGAAGAGATAGGTGAAAAAATAGCATCCAGTATAGTTGAATTTTTCGGTGTCAAGGCAAACATAAATCTGGTAAAGGAATTAGAAAAAGCCGGATTGAACATGGAAATTGCTCTCGATAGAATGCCGGCAAAATTAAGCAGCAAATTTGATGGAATGTCATTTGTAGTTTCGGGGACTTTCAGTAATTTCAGCCGGGATGAAATTAAAGTTGCCATCGAACAACACGGCGGGAAGAATCAAAGCAGTGTTTCTGCAAAAACAACCTATTTATTAGCAGGAGAAAAAGCCGGTGACTCAAAAGTTGAGAAAGCAAAAAAATTAAATATCAAAATTATTTCTGAAAATGATTTTGAAAAAATGTTAAGCAGTAAATGAAATTAAGAAGAGCAATAAGGGCGAAATTAGGTCACATGCATTTCATGAAAGAACTGAAGAAGGTTCAGTTTAAAAGAGATGTTGTAGGATTTAATGAAGCCGGAAAAATCGGATTACTGTACGATGCCACAGATGAAAAGGATTATGAGGTAGTGAAAGCATATGTGAAGAATATCAGAGGTACATGGAAAAAAGATATCCTTGCAATGGGATTTGTAGACAAAAAAGTGCTTCCGGCCACGCAATATGCACAATATGGATTGGATTTCTTTACCAGAAAGGATTTGAATTTTAAGATGATTCCTGTGAATCCCATCGTCCAGAATTTCATCAACGAAAAATTTGATATTTTAATTAACTTGAATTCAGGGAAATGTTTTCCTTTGCAATATATCGCCGCCATGTCTCATGCACGTTTCAGGGTTGGTAGATATTTACGTTCAGCGACAGACTCTTACGATATGATGGTTCAGATCAAAGGTGAACCTGCAATGAAAATAGTAATTGATGAGATCGAACATTTCTTGAAACAATTAAAAAAAGCAGAATGAATCTGAATAAACTAAAGGGAACCGGTGTTGCATTGGTGACACCATTTCATAAGGACGGAAGTATAGACTTCAAATCATTCAGAAAGATCATCGACAGATGTATTGATGGAAAAGTTGAATATCTTGTTCCACTAGGTACTACAGGTGAAGCTGCAACTTTAACTGAAAATGAAAAAAGAGCAATTGTAGATTTTGTTTTAGAAATAAATGACAAACGCATCCCTGTTGTACTCGGCTTAGGTGGAAATAACACTCAGGAAATTCTCAATACGATTGAAGAATTTGATTTCGATGGAATTGATGCAGTTCTTTCCGTATCTCCATATTACAATCGCCCTTCGCAGAGAGGAATATTCCAGCATTACAAAATGATTGGCAATGCTTGTCCGGTTCCTGTGATCCTTTACAATGTTCCTACCAGAACAGGAAGTAATATGGATACAGAAACAACATTACAATTAGCAAATGAAGTAAAGAATATTGTGGGAATAAAAGAGGCATCAGGAAATCTCGAAAAAGCCATGAAGATCATCAAAAATAAACCGAAAGATTTTCTTGTCATCAGTGGCGATGATGTGATCTCACTTCCAATGATCGCATGTGGGGCAGATGGAGTTATCTCCGTCATTTCAAACGCATATCCGAAAGATTTTTCCGAAATGATCCGCATAGCACTCGATGGCAATTTTGAAAAATCAAGAAAAATGCATTACAAACTTTTAGAGATCATGCATGCAATTTTCATAGACGGAAATCCATCAGGTGTAAAAGGACTTATGACATCAATGGGAATTTGCTCAGAGCATGTACGATTGCCACTTACTGCAGTGAATAAGTCAGCTATCAATAAGTTTGAGGTGATGGTGGGGCGGTAGTTTTTTTTTGCTATGAACTTACTCTTAAACTTATACTAACTAACCCGTTGTTCGA
>JAYUWA010000302.1:0-1714 GCA_043753795.1 Bacteroidota bacterium
GGAAGAATTGCTGTATCCGGTTTCAGAAAAAAAACAGGCTCTCCGGGAACTGCATTGTTCAGTTCTTTGGCGTGCTCAACATAATTTCTCCCAATACAGATTATTTTCATTCTGTTACTTGTTGAACATTTTTAACCGCAATGCTGTAATCACATTTTTTGTATTCGTTGGAAAATCACCTTTCATCATCCAGTCGTAATAAGAAGTGTCAGATTTAAAAACATCAACCACTAATCTTCCTTTGTATTTTCCGAAATTAAAACATTCTTCGTTTTTATCGTTAAAGACAATCCTACCTGCTAAATCGACATTCTTTGTAATTGCACTGAAGGTTGAAAGAAAATCTACATCATTCTTCAGAGAATCATATTTGTCAAGTTGAGATAGCATCACTTCGTACGTTGCAAGAGTATCTGCTTCGGCAGAATGTGCATTCACCAGATCTTTATCGCAATAGAATTTATAAGCTGCCGCAAGCGTCCGTTGCTCCATCTTGTGAAAGATATTCTGAACATCGATCAGCTTTCTTGTAAGGATATCAAAATCGATATTGCAACGTGTAAATTCTTCAATCAACAATGGAACATCAAACTTGTTTGAATTATATCCAGCCAGATCACAGCCGCCTAAAAACGTATTCAGCTCGGCTGAAAGATCTTTGAAAGTAGGAGCATCCTTAATATCTGCATCGTAGATCCCATGAATCTTTGATGTCTCTAATGGAATAGGAATCGTTGGATTGACTTTGTAGCATCTCGAATCTTTTGTGCCGTTCGGGAAAACTTTAAGCAAGGCAATTTCAACAATTCTGTCGGCCCCAACGTTCGTTCCTGTAGTTTCCAGATCAAGAAAAACGATCGGGCGTTTTAAATTTAATTCCATGATTTCTATTTAGTGGTTTTAACAGACACATTGTGCACTATTTCCTGTGAAGTAGCATTTGCTTCAATGGTCAATTCTTCATTATATGATTCAAAGTTATAACCTTCGATATGCAAAGTATACTTTCCGGGAACAACAGGTAATATAAAATCAGTAAATGCAGAAGTCGGCGCAAATAAAGTTGTCTTTCCTGTTTCCTTATTTTCAACTGTCACTTTTGTGATCTCCGTTTTTCCACCTGTACTGGAAGTCACTACACCTGACAGAAAATATGTGAATGGATGGTTTGATTCATCAGCGAATTCAACTTTGTAAATATCTTTATCACCTAAACCTTCAGGTCTGACAGTTGACATATACGCAGTCTTACCGTCGCCCGTGAATGAAATAAAAGTATTGTCATCCATATCATTCAATGGATAACCGATGTTTTTTGCTTCGCCCCAGCTTGAAGTACTTTCATTCCAAGTGGAACGGAAAATATCGAAGCCACCCATGCTGCTCCAACCCTTGGAAGCAAAGTAAAGTGACTTGCCGTCGATCGTCAGATACGGATAGTCTTCAGCATATTTCGTATTAATCGTACTGCCAAGATTCACTGCCGTTGACCATTCACCGTTCTTTTCTTTCTTAATCATATAAAGATCTGTTTCGCCCAGACCTCCTTTTACATCAGAAGAGAAAATCATCGTTGTTCCATCAAGAGAAAGTGTTGCTCCACCTTCAAGCGATTTCGAATTCAGATTTGTCGGCATCATAGCCGGACGCTGCCACATTTTTCCTTTCAACATCGATGCTCCAACATCTCCATAAAATTCTGCATTGTCAAAAT
>JAYUWA010000303.1:0-1712 GCA_043753795.1 Bacteroidota bacterium
GAGAAAGCACCACCACCGTGAGCACCTTTTCCACCATAGGTATCAACAATGATCTTACGACCAGTAAGTCCTGTATCACCATGTGGTCCACCGATAACAAATTTACCTGTTGGGTTCACATGATATTTAATTTTATCATTGAATAATGCCTGAACACGCTTAGGCAATTTTTTCATGATACGCGGAATCAGAATATTGATCACATCATCTTTGATCTTCTTCAACATCGCTGCATCTTTATCGAAGTCATCGTGCTGAGTAGAGATCACGATCGTATCGATGCGCAAAGGTTTATGATCATCGCCGTATTCAATCGTTACTTGCGATTTAGCATCCGGGCGGAGGTAAGTCATTTGTTTGCTTTCACGACGAAGCGCAGCAAGTTCTTTCAATAACAAATGTGCTAACTCAAGAGGAAGTGGCATGAAATTGTCCGTCTCACGACAAGCGTAACCGAACATCATTCCCTGATCACCGGCACCTTGTTTCCATGGATCAGTTTTTTCAACACCACGGTTGATGTCTGCAGATTGCTCGTGGATAGCAGATAAGATTCCGCAAGAGTCTGCTTCAAACATGTACTCGCTGCGAGTGTAACCGATCTTACGGATCACTTCGCGGGCAATTTCCTGCACATCGAGGTAAGCCGAAGATTTTACTTCGCCGCCAAGTACAACCTGGCCTGTAGTTACTAATGTCTCGCATGCAACTTTAGAAGTTGAATCATAAGCGAGGAAATGGTCGATTAACGCATCAGAGATCTGATCTGCGATCTTGTCCGGATGGCCTTCGGAAACAGATTCAGAAGTGAACAAATAAGACATGTTTCTTGTGAAAGATTTTTGGTTAGAGAATACTACTTCAAGGTAAAAGGGACAAACGGAAATAAAATTGCCTTAGCATTTTTTTTACCGTGGTTGCAATATCCCATAGGGACCAAATCCTTCCACCTTTGGCTGCAAAAGTAGGAAAATATCAGTATTCCAATACAATTGAACTATTTTTTTTGAACAACCTTTGGCCTAAAACAGCCTTAAAATCACTGATTCTTGCCATTGTAAAAAATCGTAGTTGTATTGTTACCCACTTCATACTTCAATACATTCCCGATATAGGTGTAATCATTGACATTTTCATAGCTGGCAGTATAGGTTGTTCCTTTATGAAAAAGCATCAGATTTCCATTGTCGCCAATCCAGGCAACACCGTCATTTCCTAATTGAAAATTATTAGGAGACCAGCTTTGGAGGACAGTAGATTTACCATCATAATAGACATTAAAATTGCTGTTGTAGCTGTAAACAATCGTATTTCCCTTTACTTCAAAAAAATCAGGTCGGTCAGAGAGGACTTTGAATGTTGAACCATTATCAAAGATCCTGAAATTTCCGGATTGATCTACATAAGCCATATTTGCAAAACCTACTTTAAAAGAATCAGGTGGAAAGGTCTCTACCATAGCTGTGTCACCATAATAGAAAAGACGAAATTGTTGTAAATAATTATCGACATATGCCACCAGATCTCTGCCTGCTGCATACTGCAGTGGCGGCACATTATCGAGTTGTCTCAATTCTCCGTGATAAAAAACATTAAAATAATCTGATTGATTTACCCATGCAATAGTATTAGCTCCGGTCTTTATTGATTTAGGTTTATCCAGATAAGAATCTTCAAGGTCTACAACTTTACCATTGTAGTATGCCATGAAC
>JAYUWA010000304.1:0-5444 GCA_043753795.1 Bacteroidota bacterium
TAGTGGGCTCTTTTTTTTCATGATGATTTATTTTAAAGTTCAATCATGAAGGTACACATTGCAAAGCTACTCCGGCGAGAGCCGGGGTTTTGTGCAACAATTCCCTTTACGAAACCCATTTCGCAAATCCATCAAACCACCTGGCTTTACGAACCCATTTGTCCCAATGGAGGAATTTAGGCTTGACTTTTCCACTAATAAAATGGAAACAGTTTGTCCTTTACAAAGGTATTAAATGAATGCAAATTCCAAAACGAGTGATTATTTTCCTGGGAGTCAATTATGAAAAACGGAATTTGATTAGCCGAAAGAAGGGGATGTATTAAATGAGAAAAATTAAATCGCAGAGGTACGAAGAAGTTTAGACGAGAATGCGATAGCCCCAATTTAATTTTAACACTAAGATCACTAAAATTTAGCACAAGAACACATGTGCTCTTGTGCTGAAAACTTAGTGAACTTAGTGTTAAAGTTAGCCACGGTTTAGCACCCCTCATTCGCCATCACAAACTCAAAATCCTGTTTCACTTTTTCACCCGTTGAGTTTTTTGCCGGAATCCACTTTGGCATTTTATTTACTCCTTCAAGCATTAAACGGTCGATGTCCTGATCGCCGGTCGATTCTGAAACACGGGCATTAATTATTTCTCCTTCTTCATTTACGGTAAACTTAACCATCGCTTGTCTCAAGGACGAAGTCTGATTAGAAGGAATATTATTTATAACTGTCTCTTTCATGTATTGTTTCATCTGAACTTTTCCACCTTTGAAATTTGCTTCTACATCAGGGACCACTGTAACGGAAAAACTCATCGTTCGAATTTCAAATTTATCAGTTGCGGAATTTTGTGATTTGTATTTCACATTGATGAGCACTTCTGCGCCTAGATCTACTGAAGAAACAATTGTCTTTTGTTCGGAAGTAAGTATTCCGCTCAAGCCGAACGCTTTCACTTTTTTTCCATGGCTTGTAGAAACTATTTCTGTAGAAACATATTTACTCAGCCAGTTTGCTGGGTAACCTTCGCAAATGTCATCCAGTTTCGTAGCAGAATTCAGTTTTGCTTTTGTTATAGGATTTTTATATGCGCCTCGGACACCAAAGTAAAGATTCGATTTAATGTCTGGTCCCGGAAATTCGTTTCCTGATAAAGGATTATATGCTATAAAGTGCTTGACGGAGTCTTGAGAAAAGAGAAGCGTACTTACCAATAGCAATAGAAGTGTTAAATTTATATTTTTCATCTGAGATAATTTTTATGATATGAATTATTTTACGAAAGCTTTATCACTCTTTTTTATTTCATCTTTTTTGCAACATGCTTTATCATCTTTTAGATTTGCATCTGTTGTACTTTTAGTTTTAACGCAGGCTGCATCTTTTTTACATTCTTTGTGATCAACAGTAGTGCATTTTTGAGAACATTTGTCACCTTCTTTGGAAAATGAGGTTAGCGTGATAAACAGTATTGCTGTTGAAGTTAGAAATAATTTTTTCATTGTCTTGAGATTTTGGAATTTATATAACAAAGCTACTTCAGAAACAGCAAAATCTTGTTAGTCACTCGTTATTGAGTTGTTATTAAGTTGTTAATGCAAGATATTTACAAGATAAATGGCTATTTTTGGGTATTCAAATGAAACAAAACAAGACTACTCTTTTCATCTTTATTTCTTCCATTGCCCTGTTGACCGTACTCATCATTCAGGTAAACTGGATCTACAATACAGCAAAGATCAAAGAGGAGATCTTCAACGAAAAAGCAAATCTGGTTCTTTCGAAAACAGCCGAAGCCTTAAGCACAGATACTGCAGCTTGCAGGAATATGGAAGAATGTATCGGAAAAGATGAGATCCATAAAACTGATTCACTGTTTAACAGCTCTATGAATTTCTATAATTTTCATATTGATTATGCTTTCGAAGTTAAACAACCAGATGGAAGTGTTGCGCCTAGTGAAAGTGGTTTGAAAAACAATGTTTATAAGAAACGTCTGGAAGAAGAAGCTACGAAGAACGGTCTTGAGCTAAACATGATCCTGCCCGGGAAAAAGCAATTTCTTCTTCAGGAAATGGGACTGTTATTTATAACATCTGTTATATTGATCATAATTGTACTTGTATTATTCTGGCGAACGATTATGTCGTTAATAAATGAGAAAAGAATTTCTGAACATACAACAGATTTTCTGAATAACATGACCCATGAATTCAAAACGCCTTTAACGAATATAGCTTTGGCCGGGAAGATGATAGGAAAAGAGTCGTCGGCCGGACATGAAGAGAAAATAAAACATTACTCCGGAATTATTTTGGAGGAGAATGAAAAACTCAGACTTCAAGTTGAACAGGTATTAAGTATGACCGCTCTGGAAAGAGGGGAGATTCCAATCCGTAAAACAGAACTCGACTTGCATGTATTGATCAATGATGCTGCGAAGTGCATTTCAATACAAATTGAAAATCTGAAAGGTGAATTGACATTGAACCTCAATGCCGAAAACGTTGTGATCATGGGTGATAAGACACATCTTACTAATGCACTAAATAATCTGATCGATAATTCAATTAAATACTCAAAAGGGCAGCCAAAGATTATAATACAAACATTTAACAGCGGAAAAAACATAATAGTTACAATTACTGATAATGGAATTGGTATAGAAAAAGAATTCCATAAAAAAGTGTTCGATAAGTTTTTCAGAGTGCCAACCGGTAATGTGCATGATGTAAAAGGGTTTGGTCTTGGATTAGCCTACATTAAAAAAATTATCGAATTACACGCAGGAACAATTCTATTGCAAAGTGAACCCCGAAGAGGAACTACATTCGCTATAACATTGCCAAATGCCTAAAGAGAAACTGAAAATATTACTTGCGGAGGATGATGATAATCTGGGAATTCTCCTGATAGATTATCTGCAAACGGAAGGATTTGAAGTAAAGCTTTGTAAGGATGGTGAGCTTGCACTGAACGCGTTTCAGAATGAGCGATTCGATCTTTGCTTATTTGATGTCATGATGCCGGTAATGGATGGATTTACTCTTGCGAAGAAAGTCAGATTAAAAGACAGAAAAATTCCTGTCATTTTTATTACGGCAAAATCATTAAAGGAAGACAAACTGAAAGGATACGATCTTGGAGCCGATGATTACATAACCAAACCTTTTGATGAAGAAGAATTATTATGGAAGATCAAAGCTGTTATCCGGCGACTGCCGGCTACAAATTCTGAAATTAAACATGAAGTAATAACAATAGGGAAATATTTATTCGACATCAATAATCAATTGTTGAAGATAGGCGAACACTCCAAACGTATTACAGAGCGGGAATGTGAAATTTTAAAATACCTTTCAGATAATAAAAATTATTTGGTAAAACGCGAGGACCTTTTAAAGGATCTTTGGGGAGAGAACGATTACTTTTTCGGCAGAAGTCTTGACGTGTTTATAACAAAGATTCGAAAATACTTAAAGGATGATCCTGAATTGAGTATTGAAAATGTTTTTGGTGTTGGATTTATTTTCAATGTTCCTGTTTAACTATTGAATTTTTTCAATTTCAATCCAGCCTTCGTTTTGATGATACATCATACAAACAATAGCATCTTTTGCAGAACCGGTGCAATTTTTTATTTCCTTAAATGTTGCAGTTACAACAGTACCATCCGTAAATGACTCCGCTTTTTCGCGATTACAAATAAGATAATCCTTCCCATCAAAGCGCAAATAGCTTCCCGTACAGTCTTTTATTACTGTTACTTTTTCAGTATGTTCTTTTTCGCAGGAGAATAAGAAGACCAATATGACTGGCAGAATTGTTTTAAGAATCATTTTCGTTTTATTTTTCGGAAAGAAGGATAAAAAAGGGAAATATAAGAAATATGTATTTAGTCATGATTTTGAACAAAACTATAGTTTCCTTTTTTTAATATATGATTTTGTCAAAATCCTTGACGAATTATGAATTGAAATTACATCAACTCTTTTTTTATTTATTTGCCAATAAATTATCCTGTAATTTCCAATAATAATTTCACGAACAGATCTTGAATTAATTTCAGGAACAACCCGGCCCATCTCTGGAAATTTTTCTAAATATTTGATAGCCTCAAAAATCTTTTGTATGGTCAATTTGGCAAATTTTAAAGAATCTCTAGAGATGTATTCCCCAATTGCTACAATGTCTGATAAGGCTTTTTCGGTAACTTTTACTTCAACCATTTTTTAAGTTTCGCCTCTACTTGTTTTATTGAAAAAACATTACCAGATTTGGATTGCTCAATTCCTATTTGAATTTTATTAAGCAATATTATTCTCTCGATAGCTTCTTCACTTGAGAAGTTGGCAGGCAATTCTTGAATGGATTCGAGTACCTTCTTTTTTGCTAACATTTTTATATTTTCTTCTATAAAGGTAAAAAAATATAAACAGGGAAAAGACACTATTTGAAATTTTTTTTAAATTCATAGCCTAATTTGGCCGCAATGAATTGTATACTACACTTAAAAAGTACATCAATACTATTTATGCTATTTGCACCTTTGATTTTTTGTAAGGCCCAAACCACTGTCCAATCAGACACATTGATACAGTCACTATTGAAAAATCACGTATCTACAGAAGATCACGGAATCCAATTAATCAATTCCGGAAATTTTGAAAGCGCAAATAGTTTTTTAACAAAAGAGATATCTTCAAATGAATCGAATGCATCGGCCTATTTTCAAAGAGGTGTTGCCAATTTTGCAATGAGTGATACACTGGAAGCGTGTCGTGACTGGAGTGCAGTACTTGCATTAGGTGATACCGCTATGTTCAACTTACTTGAAAGCAAATGCCACAGTTCAATGATCATTGAAGACGATACTATTCCTGCAAAAAAGTATAAGAAGATGTGGAGAAAGGCTGATGCTAATGCAGCTTCCAAACTCGTTGTGGAAGAGATGCCGGAGTTTCCAGGCGGACAAGAAAAGCTTGCCGAGTACATTTTTGAAAATACTCCTAAACATGCAAATGGAAAACACGGAACCGTGTATGTAAATTTTCTGATCAGCCCCAAAGGAAAGGTACTTTTCCCATATGTATCGCGTGGCATCAGTAAAGAATATGATTCGGAAGCAATCAAATTAATTCGTTCAATGCCTGCATGGAAGCCGGGAAAAGAAAAAGGTAAAGCTGTTTATGTTAGGAGTGCGGTGCCGGTGCGGTTTTAAAAAAATAATTTTAACACTAGGACAGCACTGAGCTTTTAGCACAATCCCGATGGTTATCGCATATGCGTCAACTTAATTAAAAAATTCACAAAAAGTCAATGTATTAAGAAGTGACAGGCTTGTTAGTGCCGTACTTTTGGTATTTCTAGACGACACGGGCCTGATAATCTATAAAGAGCAACGCATATATTATTCATCTTAACCAAATGACATTAAGCATTTGCT
>JAYUWA010000305.1:0-5441 GCA_043753795.1 Bacteroidota bacterium
ATAGATGAATCAGCGATATTAAATATAGGACGGAAGAAAAGGAACGTTTCACCGCCCCAGATTGGTAACCAGTCAGGAAACCTTCCGCCTACGATTGGAAAATAGAGCATGTCGACAACCTGTCCGTGGAGAAAACTCGAATATCCGTGACCGGGAACAAATCGTGCAACGCCTTCCATGCTATCGGTGAACAACATTCCATAAAAAGCACTGTCAATGATATTCCCGATTGCACCTGCGAAGATCAGTGCAAAACAAGTTACAATGAGTTTATGCGTTTTTTGTTTGATCAGGTGGATGAGATACCAGCCGATACCAATAGAAGCTACTATACGAAATACACTCAGAAACAATTTACCAAAGGAGCCCCCGAATTCAAGTCCGAAAGCCATTCCATTATTTTCTGTAAAATGAATCTTGAAAAAATCAAATACCTCATATTCTTGTCCGAGATACATGTTGGTTTTTATCCAAACCTTCACCACCTGATCTACCAATAATATCAGAAAAACTATGAGTGCTGCACGCTTCAATTTTTACTTAGTAAGTTTATGGAGGTTAAAGTTTTGGGTCAAAGGTCAAGGGTCAAGGGTCATCATTGATCTTTGACCCTTGACCTTTGACCTTTGACCAAATAATTAATCGCGATACTGATTAAGCTTCGCCTCGATACTCTGAGTTGTATGCGGAACGGCACGCAGACGTTCTTTCGGAATTAATTTTCCTGTCACACGACAAACGCCGTATGTTTTATTTTCGATACGAACCATTGCATTTTCTAATTGCTCAATGAATTTTTTCTGACGGCTTGCAAGCTGACCTGCTTCTTCTTTTGCAAGTGAATCAGATCCATCTTCGAGTATTTTGAAAGTACTTGCAGTATCATCAGTTCCATGCTCATTGGCAGCATGCATCTGTGCTTGGAGCAACGTTAATTCTCTACGTGCTTCTTCTAATTTTTTATTGATGATTGCACGGAACTCATCCAATTCAGTATCAGCATAACGAGTTTTACCTGAATCTTCCTGAGGTTTCTGTGGGCGGTTTAAAGCCGGTTCCGGACGTCGGTTAAACGGTGCAGGGCGACCGATCACAGGTCTCTCTTTTGGAGGAGCCGGAATTTCATTTCTCGGTGGAAGCTGAGGCTTCTCAACTTTATTTTTTGCAGATTCTTTCTTCGAAGGTTTAACAAACGGAGATGGTTTTACTACTTCAGGTTTCGCATCAACTGTTTTTGCAGGTGCTTTTGCAGCCGGTTTAGCAACAACAGTCTTAGCCGGAGCTTTCGCAACAACTTTAGCGGCAACTTTCTTCGCAGGTGCTTTCGCAGCAACCTTCTTAGCAGGAGCTTTCTTCGCAGGAGCAGCTTTTTTCGCGACAATTTTTTTCGCCGGTGCTTTTTTGACAGGAGCAGCTTTTGCTTTTTTAGCAGGAGCCGGCTTAGCTTTTTTAGCAGCAGGTTTCGCTTTTGACTTTGAAGCGGGTTTCGCTTTTGATTTAGTATTAGTCTTCTTACTCATATGAAAACGTGTTGTAAAGGGTTGTTTTTTTGATGGCTTAAATCCGGCTTAATTAAGCCCGGATATGTGTTTTTGAATGATAATCCGCGTTTGTATTTCGTCATCTACCTCCAGGTTAACCGCATCTTCGCCATCAAGACGGTCTACCAGATCTAATTTAGCTGCTAAAATTTCGGCGCAAATATAATCTTTATTATTTATCAGCGAATTCCTAATTCCCGCATGTTCCAATACTTTCAGGTCGATCTTATCAGTGACCTCAAAACCGCGTTCCTTGCGCAGATTCTGTATTCTGTTGATGAATTCCCGGGCGATTCCTTCCTCTTTTAGTTCCGGAGTTAGCGTAATATCCAGGGCAACGGTAAGCTTTCCTTCGCTGGTAACCTGCCATCCGGGGATATCTTCAGAGGAAATTTCTACATCTTCTTCCGTAATTGTGATCATCTGCCCAAGCACTTCGAATTCAAATTTCTTCTCTGCTTCAAGTGCCTGGATCTGTTCCTGTGTCATTGCAGAAATACACGCTGCAACATCTTTCATCAGTCCACCAACTTTTTTACCCAGCACTTTGAAGTTGGCTTTTATCTTTTTCACCAATACACCCTTTGTATCGTGAATGTATTCAACTTCTTTCACATTTACTTCTGCAAGGATAAGATCCTTTACTGCTTCTACCTTTATTTTGAATGAATCATCCAGAACCGGTAACAGAATTTTATTCAATGGCTGACGAACACGGATGTTTACTTTTTTCCGAAGTGACAATACCATCGATGAAATTTGCTGTGCAAGTTCCATTCTTTCTTCCAGAGCTTTATCGATGATAGCGATATTCAGATCCGGAAAATCTGCAAGATGTACTGATGTTGCATTACGCACACCACTCACAGTATTCAGATCGCGGAATAAGCGGTCGCTGAAGAACGGAGCGATTGGTGACATCAATACTGAAACAGTTTCCAGACAAGTATACAATGTCTGATAGGCTGCAATTTTATCATTTGTATAATCACCTTTCCAGAAACGGCGACGACTTAATCTTACATACCAGTTACTGAGATGTTCAGTGACGAAATCAGAAATAGCTCTCGCCGCACGTGTAGGTTCGTAATCAGCATAACTTTCATCAACGATCTTTATAAGTGAATTCAATTCAGATAAGATCCATCTGTCTAACTCTGTTCTGTCTTTAACAGCAATTTCCTTTTCAGAGAAAGTAAAGCCATCAATATTAGAATACAGAGCGAAGAAAGAATATGTATTATAAAGTGTGCCAAAGAATTTACGTTGTACTTCCCCAATTCCTTCCAGATTAAATTTCAGATTATCCCACGGCTGTGCATTGCTGATCATATACCAGCGCGTGGCATCAGCCCCGTATTTCTCCAGAGTTTCAAACGGATCAACTGCATTGCCAAGACGCTTCGACATTTTATTTCCATTTTTGTCGAGGACCAATCCATTGCTCACAACATTTTTGTAAGCGACAGAATCAAATAGCATAACTGAAATTGCATGAAGTGTAAAAAACCATCCGCGAGTCTGGTCAACACCTTCTGCAATAAAATCTGCCGGGAAGGCTGTCTTAAATTCTTCAGCATTTTCAAAAGGATAATGCCATTGTGCGTAAGGCATGGCGCCTGAGTCAAACCATACATCGATCAGATCAAGTTCACGCTTCATTGGTTTTCCTGAAGGAGAAACTAAAATTATATCATCAACATATGGGCGATGTAATTCGAATTGTCCACCGTTCTCTCTTGCATTCTTAACCAGATTCGATTTCATGAAACCTGCAACAACAGATTTTTCAACTTCAGATTCCAGTTGAGCAACAGAACCGATGCAGATCTGTTCAGTGTAATCCTCATTCGCCCACAAAGGAAGTGGAATTCCCCAAAAGCGCGAACGTGATAAATTCCAATCGACAAGATTTTCCAACCAGTTTCCAAATCGGCCTGTTCCTGTAGATTCAGGTTTCCAGTTGATCGTTTTATTTAACTCCACCATTCTTTCTTTCGCAGCAGTTGTGCGAATGAACCATGAGTCGAGTGGATAATAAAGAATAGGTTTGTCTGTTCTCCAGCAATGCGGATAAGTATGTTCGTAGCGTTCAGACTTGAATGCTTTACCTTCTTTTTTTAATTTGATAACAAGACGTTCGTCAACAGAAAGATATTTTTCTCCGCCTTGTTTTTTTATTTCAATTGCTTTTTCTTCATCCGTCAAATAAGCTTCCTTTACAAATTCACCAGCGAAATCTGTCACTTCAGAAGTAAATCTTCCTTGCTTATCGACAAGTGTCAATGAACCAATTCCATTTTGTTTAGCTACACGAAAATCGTCGGATCCAAAACTTGGAGCGATGTGAACAATTCCGGTACCGTCTTCAGTCGTAACAAAGTCTCCTAATAAAACTCTGAATGCATCGCCATCAGTTGGTTGTGCATAAGGTAAAAGTTGTTCGTAAGTGATTCCTTCAAGATCTTTTCCTGAAACTTCACCCAGTACTTCAAAAGGAATTGCTTTATCACCAGCTTTATAATCGCTGAATGAAACTTCAGAATTTTTTTCAGGAAAATATTTGTGTAAAAGATCTTTTGCAAGAATTACAACAACAGCATGATCAGAATTCGGAGTAAATGTTTTTACAACTACATATTTTATTTTCGCACCAACAGCCAAAGCAGTATTCGAAGGCAACGTCCAAGGTGTAGTCGTCCAAGCCATAAAATAAACTTTATTCTGCTTCAACATTTCAACAAGCACCTGACCTTTGACCTTTGACCCTTGACCTTCAACAACCTTGAACATCGCAACCGCCGAAGTATCCTTCACCATCTTATAAGTCCCCGGCTGATTCAACTCATGCGAAGAAAGTCCGGTACCTGCAGCAGGTGAATACGGTTGAATTGTAAATCCTTTGTACAATAATCCTTTGTCGTAAAATTTCTGCAGAAGATTCCAGCATGTTTCGATGTAATCGTTTTCGAAAGTCACATACGGGTTATCGAGATTGACCCAGTAGCCCATTTTACGGGTAAGATCATCCCAGATATCTTTGTATTTCATCACCTCCTTGCGGCAGGCTTTGTTGTAATCTTCTATTGAAATCGTTTTGCCAATATCATCTTTCCGAATGCCTAAAGTTTTCTCCACTGAAAGTTCGATCGGAAGTCCGTGTGTATCCCAGCCACCTTTACGTTTTACCTGAAATCCTTTGAGTGTTTTATAGCGGCAAAAAATGTCTTTGATAGAACGTGCCATAACGTGATGAATCCCCGGTAAACCATTAGCAGAAGGCGGGCCTTCATAGAAATTAAAAGCCGGGCGACCTTCACGAGAAGAAACGCTGGCTTCAAAAGTTTTCTCGTTTTCCCAGGTCTTCAGGACATCCTTAGCCAGTTCGCTGAGATTGAGTTGGTTATATTCAGGGTATTTTGACATAATAAGCATTCAAAAAGGTCCGCAAAAGTACTAAAAAATGACCATAATATAGGTATGCCGGAGGTAATAATGACTGATTTTCAGCTAAGTGAGTGAATTACCGGGTAGGTAAAACGAAAAAAGCCATCCGAATAGATGGCTTTAAGATTATGAAGACAGAAATTTATTGTTTTGTATATGTTTTTGTAAAAACATAAGTAGTTCCACCTGTAGTAAGGCTTTCTGTCAAACTTAACGTTGTTTCCGATAAAGTTGTTATTGGATATTCCTTTGCAAGACCTACGGTAGGAGTTCTTGTTAAAGCTGTTTCACCACTATTGAATGCCCAAGATCCGGATTCCTTAGTTTGAGGATCAGAAGCAGAACATTTTGTTGCACCTTCATCTGTGGTATAAGTATTCGTTGTTGTATATACAGTAATATTATCCAATTCACAAGGAGCTATGTATCCGATAAGATTCGTTACAGGACCTG
>JAYUWA010000306.1:0-1709 GCA_043753795.1 Bacteroidota bacterium
GATAGCACCAAATCCAGGCTGAGTAAATGAAGCCGAACTGTTATAGAAAAAATCCCAGACATCACTGACGTTTACTTGTCCGGCTGAAAAACTATTACCATGACGACATTGATTCGAACGATTAGGGTTAAAACTATTGTCGATAAAATACAATGACAACAATGAACCTGTTGAAGCTTCATCAAAGATCGTGTCGATGGTTTGTGAGGTAGATGTCAGCAAGGAATAATCCCATGCATAATTTGCACCTGTAAGGGCCGGATCCATTCCTGTGAATGCAGTTCCGGATGAAATAGCAAATTGATCGCCGGAATTGGTAAGGTCAGATGAAGTAATTGTAACCTGGCCTTTTGAAATTGTTGTAAAAGCAATTATTAGAATTGCAGTAAGAATATTTTTCATGATGGATTTTTGAAGAATACAAATATAGAAGAATTGACGGGATAGGCAAATGAAGGTCGAGGAAAAATAGATTAAACACAGAGAAAAAGGATGAAAAAAGGGAGAAAATAAAGAGACTTTTTTTCTCCCTTTTTTCCTGCTTTTTCTCTATGTTAAACTTTTTCAAACTATCTTTACACTATGAAAAATCCAATATATACCAATAAAATTACATTGATTTTGCTTCTCGGTTTAGCATTTGCTTTTCAATCGTGCAAAAAGAAAACCGACGAAGAACCGGTTACTCCGACATATAATCTGGTTTTCAAATATCACTTTGACAGTACACAGGTACGTTTGAATAATTTCGGACAACCTACAGGAATTCCGGCAGGAAATGGTGCTCAATCGCCACGATTTAATTTAATGAGCTCCCACTACATCGAACTTGCTACTGATAGTCTGACTTTGCTTGGAAACGGTGAGATCCTGTATCGTGCTCCTGAAACTTCGATTGGTGGAAGTGCTGCAATCGACTTTTCACAATCTATTAAAGCCGGTGAAGGACAATCTTTTTACACGATTCCTCTTAAAAGTCTAGCCGCCGGAACTTACAAATGGCTTCGGATCTCTTTAGCTTACCAGAATTATGATATTCGTTTCCGTGCTGCAGGATTTGATCTGAACGGAACACTGGCATCTTTCATAGGTTTCAATACTTACATCACCAGCTTTGCTCCAAGTGATTCAAATGTTGTTGTGAATGGTAATAGATTACAAGGCTACTGGGCTTTTGAAATAGATACAATGGGATTCAACAACATTTACTCTGGACAAGCTACAGGAACTACTGTTCCGAATCCGCTTAGTCTGACTTCGCCGGTTCCTGCAGGTTCATGTGTTGTAACCGGAGCTTTTGATCAGCCACTGGTGATCACAGGAAATGAAACGAAAGATATCGTCATCAATGTATCGCTTTCAGTAAACAATAGTTTTGAATGGACTGATGTTGCAGGTGATAACATTTACGAACCTGCAGTTGATGCGGTGGTGGATATGGGGATTCGGGGCGTTATCCCGTATGTACTTTACTAGTATCTTGCTATAAACTTACTCTTACACTTAAACTTACACTGAATTTAGTGTAAGTTTAAGTCTATAGTTAGTGTAAGTTTATAGTTAACCCGCTGTTCGAAATTCAAAACGTTCGCCCTTCGACTTCGCTCAGGAACCGTGGGTTTTGGGCACATATGTGTGAATTTTTTGCGAAGAAAATTCCCTTAAAATTGAAGTTAAATTTTCTTCGCAAAAAATTCACACATTACCAC
>JAYUWA010000307.1:0-1709 GCA_043753795.1 Bacteroidota bacterium
TTGAGCTTAACAACGACATTTCCGAACTGGAACAAGACGAACGGAATGAAATCCGACGATTACTGCGTGAACTCACAGACAATCTACGGACGCATTCATTCCTGATAAAAAATTATCACAACTTTTTGAGTGAACTTGATTTTGTAAGAGCAAAAGCGCTCTTTGCAATTGACATCAATGGTAATTTACCACAGTTGAGTAAAAATAGTGTTGTGGAATTATTCAATGCTGTACATCCGCTACTCTACTTGCAAAACAAAGCTCAAAACAAACAAGTCATACCGCTTACTCTAAAACTCGATCAGGAAAAAAGAATTCTGATCATCAGCGGACCAAATGCAGGTGGGAAATCGATCACATTAAAAACACTTGGCTTGTTGCAATTGATGCTTCAAAGCGGACTACTTATCTCTGCAGAAGAAAAATCGCAGATGTGTTTCTTCAATCATTTTCTGGCTGATATAGGCGATAGTCAGTCGATAGAGTATGCATTAAGCACATACAGTTCTCGATTAATTCGCATGAATCAATTTTTGCGGATTGCAAATAACCGTTCCCTTATTCTTATTGATGAATTCGGAACCGGAACTGATCCTGAACTTGGTGGTGCGATTGCTGAAACTGTTCTTGAAGAATTAAATAAGAGAAAGGCTTTTGGAATTTTTACTACTCATTATACAAATATAAAACTTTTGGCCGATCAGCTTGAAGGAGTATTCAACGGCTCAATGTTATTTGATCCGGAGACATTAATGCCAAAGTATAAACTGCTTGTCGGACAGCCGGGAAGTTCATACACTTTTGAAGTTGCTGAAAAGATTGGATTGCCGAAGCATGTGATCGATCGTGCAAGAAAGAAAATTCAGGGCGATAAACTGAAATTGAATAACATGTTATCTGAACTTCACCAGCAGAAAAATCAATTGGAAGAAGAATTGAAAGCTGTGAAAGATAGCCGGGAAAAATCAGATGCTGCCACCGGAAAATACAATTTACTTTCAGATAAAATGAAAGAGAAACTGGAAAAGGACAATGAGAAGCGCGAAGAGATCCGTAAACTTGTTGAACTTGGAAGGAAGACTCAGGCGCTTGCTATAGAATGGGAGAAAACAAAAGACAAGAAGGAGATCATTAAAAAATTCGTCGGCTCGATGACGGCTGAAAAAAAGAAACGTGCTGCCGATAATACTCCTGAAAAAATCTCTAAACGAAAAAAGGAACTCATTGAAAAACTCTCTGCAGAAATAAAGGTCGGTTCAAAAGTCAGAATGCTTCGCAGCAAAAATGTCGGTATTGTCGAAAAGATAAAAAAGAATATTGTTTATGTAAATTTTGGGAATATTATGGCGGAGGTGAATATTGTGAATTTGGAAGTAGCTCACTCGGAATAAAGGTGTTTCAAGTTACAAGTTGCAGGTTGAACGAACCTGTAACCTGTAACTTGAAACCTGAAACATATTAAAACAAGTTCGCGATTATTTTTTCAATCGTTACCCCATCCGCTTCCGCTCTATAATTACGAACGATACGATGACGAAGGATCGGAACTGCAACTGCTTTCACATCTTCGATATCCGGTGAAAATTTTCCGTTTAATGCTGCGTGGCATTTAGCTCCGATAACAAGATATTGCGATGCACGCGGACCTGCGCCCCATGCAAGGTAGTTGTTGATCTCTGCACTTGCAGCAGGAGTGTTCGGACGCGTTT
>JAYUWA010000308.1:0-1703 GCA_043753795.1 Bacteroidota bacterium
TGAATCACACTTCCTGCTGCAAGGAATAATAGTGCTTTGAAAAATGCATGTGTAGTAACATGAAACAATGCCGTTGAATATGCGCCAACGCCAAGTGCAACAAACATGTAGCCCAATTGCGAAACAGTAGAATAGGCTAATACTTTTTTAATGTCAGTTTGTGTGATGGCAATGGCGGCGGCGAAAATTGCGGTTGCTGCTCCAATCACTGTGATTACTGTAAGTGTTGCCGGTGCAAGAGAGTACAATACGTTTGAACGGATAACCATGTAAATACCTGCGGTTACCATGGTTGCAGCATGGATAAGTGCGGATACCGGAGTAGGACCGGCCATGGCATCGGGTAACCATGTGTACAATGGAATCTGCGCGCTTTTTCCCATTGCGCCAATGAAGAGCAGCATGGTAATAGCAATGATCACCGGTTGATCGGTTGGAAATGCTCCGGCCGATGGAAATATTTCATTAAATGAAGTAGTGCCGAATGTCATGAAGATCAAAATGATTCCCAGAAGGAAACCAAGATCTCCGATACGGTTCATTATGAAAGCTTTGTTGGCTGCTTTATTATACTCGGGATTTTTGAACCAAAATCCGATCAGTAAATATGAACACAAACCAACGCCTTCCCAACCGGCAAACATAACAATGTAATTCGAACCCATTACGAGCAGTAACATAAAGAAAACGAACAGGTTAAGGTATGAGAAGAAGCGGGTGAAGGCTTCGTCGTCGTGCATATACCCTATAGAGTACAAGTGAATTAAAAAGCCTACGCCTGTAATTATCAATATCATGATCAAGCTAAGCTGGTCGATCATGAAAGAGAATGGAATGGATAGTGTGCCCGATGAAATCCAGTTGAAAAGGTCAAGGGTTACCGGCTGACCATCAAATTGAGTGAAAATCGCAATTGCAATAACAAATGAAGCCAGAACCATTAAAGAGGCAATGGTTCCGCTAAATGATTTAGGCATCTTCTTACCACCCAGACTGGTAATTAAAAAACCAACAAGCGGAAAGGCAGGAATAAGCCACGCCAACTGAATCATGCGTTCTATTTTCTTTGATTTTTGCTCAAAAACTGATTTTTGAGAGTAAAGGCCACTAGGTCTTTATGGGAGGGCAAAAGTATAATTTATTAGCGAGATTTTGTTGCTTTTTCCTTTGGGTTTGTGCTCGCTTTTTGAAAAACTTCTTTTCGTTTTTCTGCTTCGCCGGTCAAGCTTACTTTTTCTGTTGCATAAACCGAAAAACCATCCGCTTTGTATTCAGACATAAATACATCAAGATCAATCTTATTTTCAACTGCAATCAGTTCAAGCTGACGGAAATATTCTCCTAATTGATTCAAGTCTTTTTTCTGTTCTTTGGACAATGACATAACTTGTGGGTTGTTAATGTTTATGCCAAATTTAACAGAATAAGCAGGTTCAAGGTTACGACTCTGGTCATCTTGAATTCTTGGTTATGAACGGCAATTGTTAATAACGCAGTTCTATTTTTGCTGAATAAAAAAACGACACGATGCGGTTAGTTTTTTCAATCCTGTCGTGCTGTCAATGTATTTTGCACTAAAGCTTCCAACCAATTCTCCCTTTGATTCATCAAAGCGTTGAATAGTGATGATCGCTTCGTCTGACTCTCCCTGGATTTCATATGTGTCTTTATCGACAGCCGGATTCGATCCAAAAATTTCGATC
>JAYUWA010000309.1:0-5421 GCA_043753795.1 Bacteroidota bacterium
ACATAGCAGGTAAGACTGTTAAAACTGAAAAGACATATTACACAAAAGGTACTCATCATTTGTCAATGGATGTGAGTGATCTTCCCGGTGGAGTTTATATTTTGTCTGTAAAAGGTGGTGCAACACTACGTGAAGAGCAAATATTAATTGCCGATTAAACAAACATTCTGTAATAAAAATTGAAAGACAATCCTCTTGATAATTTATCAGGAGGATTGTTTCGTTTGTTCCATAGCTGCCCGAACAAAGCGTACAAAAAGCGGATGCGGACTTTCAACGGTGCTCTTATACTCAGGGTGAAATTGCACTCCGACAAACCACGGATGATTTTTTAATTCAACGACTTCAACAAGATTGTTGTCAGGATTTATTCCAACAGGAATCATTCCTGCATCTTCAAAAGATTTCTGAAATTTATTATTGAATTCATACCGGTGACGATGGCGTTCGCCAATTTTTTGTTTTCCATAGCTGGAATATGACTTAGAACCTTTCTGAAGCATACAACTGTATTCGCCCAAACGCATCGTTCCGCCTTTCTTGGTGATCTTCTTTTGTTCTTCCATGATATCGATAACAGCATGTTTTGTAGCCGGATTCATTTCTGTTGAATGAGCATCTTTCCAGCCAATAACATTTCTTGCAAATTCGATCACGGCACATTGCATTCCTAAACAGATTCCTAAAAACGGAATATTATTTTCACGTGCATACTGAATCGCAGTGATCTTTCCTTCAATTCCACGATCGCCGAATCCCGGAGCAACTAAAATTCCACTCAATCCGCCAAGTTTTGAAGCAACATTTCCTGCATCAATTTTTTCCGAATGGATCCAGTCCAATTTAACTTTGCATTCATTTGCAACTCCTGCATGAATGAATGATTCTGCAATTGATTTATAGGCGTCTTTCAGTTCAATGTATTTTCCAACTAAACCGATCCGCACTTCGCTGACGGGATTTTTAAGTTTTCCTAAAAACACTTTCCATTGCGTAAGTTCCGGTTCATGCTGTAATGGCAATTTCAATTTATTGCAAACAACCTTATCGAGTTGTTCTTTATACATTAATAACGGAACATCATAAATTGTTTCTGCGTCGATCGATTCAATTACTGCATTTACATTTACGTTACAGAACAATGCGATCTTTCTCCGGATTTCCATTGAGATCGGCTTCTCTGTACGACAAACCAGAATATCCGGTTGAACACCTAATTCAAGTAAGGCTTTTACAGAGTGTTGTGTCGGTTTTGTTTTTAACTCCCCGGCAGCAGCCAGATAAGGTACAAGTGTAAGGTGAATGGACAAAGCTGAACTTCCCAATTCCCATTTCAACTGACGAACACTTTCCACATAAGGAAGTGATTCAATATCACCAACAGTACCGCCGATCTCTGTGATGACCACATCGAACTCACCGGTATCGCCTAAAAGTTGAATCCTTCTTTTGATCTCATCGGTAATGTGCGGAATGATCTGAACTGTTTTCCCTAAAAAAGCTCCTTCGCGTTCTTTATTTATTACTGTCTGATAGATTCTTCCGGTTGTAACGTTATTTGCCTGAGAGGTCGGCGTATTCAAAAAGCGCTCATAATGGCCAAGATCCAGATCCGTTTCAGCACCATCGTTGGTAACAAAACACTCCCCATGTTCATACGGATTTAACGTTCCCGGATCTACATTAATATATGGATCAAGCTTTTGGATTGTTACCCGATATCCTCTTCCCTGAAGTAATTTTGCTAATGATGCCGATATGATGCCTTTTCCTAAAGAAGAAGTTACACCTCCGGTTACGAATATATATTTTACTGCCACCGTGCTGATTATTAAACTGTTTACTATAAAATGTTAAAGAAAATTGATTTCGTCAACACGGGGTACGAAAGTAATATTAATATTGATTATTCTTGCAAAAGATGATTAGAAATTTCATATTCATTTTAATTCTCATTTGCGGAAATTTATCGGCAGCAGCAAATGAAGATTCACTTTCAACAGGCAAGACAAAAAGTGATTTTTGCATTAAACTGAAATCTGATTCGCTGTTTTCATTTAAAGCAAAGAGTGGAGTCATTCCGTTTTTCTTTCATAGTATGGGTGCTCAGGCTGTTGCGCCATTTCATATGAATCAAAAGCAGATCTGGCGGACAGCCGGAGTACTTGCTCTTACAGCTGCACTGATCCATTTTGATATGGAAATTGACAAAGTTTTCAAACCTTTAAAGGAAAAGAATAAGTTTCTCTCAAAATTTACTCCTGAATTTACTGAACTAGGCGATTATTATGGATATGCCTTGGTTGCCGGAATTGCCGGAGTCTCCACCATCACACGTGAATACAGACCGTTTCATGCTTCAGTACTTGCCGCTCAGGCAGCATTGACCGCCGGTATTTGGGTTCGGGCAGGAAAGATCCTCACTTCAAGAATGCGTCCGGGTGCAACTTACAATGACATCAATTATAATTCGGATCATTGGTTTGGACCTTTTGCGCAGTTCAATCCAAAGTATAATAAAGTGCGAGGAGTGGCAGCATTTGATGCATTTCCTTCCGGACATACAGCAGCAGCTTTTGCCATGGCAACAATTTTTGCAAAAGAATACAGTGAATACAAAGCTGTCCCACCGATATTATACAGTTTGGCCGGACTCGTTGCAGTTTCCCGATTGATCCAGCACGATCACTGGGCATCTGATCTTTTACCCGGAGCGGCAATCGGATACCTTTGTGCCGATCAGGTTTTCAAATACGACAAACAGATCAGGATGGGAAGGACTACAGGTCTGTTAAATATTTATCCATCTTTTGATCAGGTTCCGCAACTTACTATTCGTTGGGCTCCGAATTAAAAATTAAAACTTGCTGCAAGAGTAGGGAGTACCGGTAACTGATACACTCTGTTTCCTGACAAACGATCTACGTAGAAGATGTTTTCTCTGTCATAAACATTAGAAGCTCCTGCAGTGATTTCAAGAGAACTTCTTTTTGTAAACTGAAATGTCTTCTGAATTGAAAGATCAAGTCGATGGAAATAGGAGAGTCTGCCTTTGTTCAGTTCACCATAATACGTTCCGATCTGAGAGTTCTGTGTATTGATATTGCTTCCTATTCCTCCTGAAATTTGTGGTAGCTGATAATAGCCTTGTGATTGTGTGAAAGGAAATGGTGAACCAAAATTCCCGCGAACATTTGTCTGCCAAGAATCTTTCTTCCCGAACTTATATGAAGCTACAATATTCACATTATGTCTTCTGTCGAAATTCGGTTCGTATTCTCTGACACCATCATCTCTTGTAACAAAACCTAATCCGTAAACGACCCACAGGTAAACTTTTTTATGTTCATACTTCAGAGTCATGTCAACACCTTTTGCTTCGCCGACTTCAACAATAAAATCTTTTTTCTGTACATCCGGTTTGTTCTCGTGAAGTTCATCATCAGCAAAGATCTTGTCACGGTTCAGATTTTCAAGCTGTGAGAAATTTTTGAAATATCCTTCAATGTTCATTGTAAGATGGAATGGAAGGTCAATTTCAAAACCTGCAATAAGATGCTCTGCCGTCTGTAGTCTTGAATCAACAGGTTCTCCTTTGAATTCTTCAGGCAAATTATCAGAACCGGAAAGGAATCCGTAGAATAGATTCACGACATCTCTGTCAGACGCTGCAGCAACTAGATTCTGCGAATACATACCTGCAGCAAATTTGAAACGAAATTTTTCAGTGATATTATATTTTGCACCTAGACGTGGTTCCAAAGAGAATTCACTTAGTGATGAATAATAATTTAAACGCAGTCCGGGTTCGATCACAACTTTCGACCATACTTTTTTATATTTCAGATATGCAGCAAATTCAGTAGTGTTTTCCGTTTGTTCGAATTTTGTTCCAATAATATTACTGTATTCGAAGTTTGTTTTGAAACCTAACATTTCAATTCCATATTTGAATTCATTTTTTCCGAGGAAATAATTGAAATTGAAGCCTAAGTTAAATCCGCTTATTGCACTTGAACGATTTAAACCGTCGATTTGATTTAAGTTTACTTTGTAATTTGAAAATGCGAAATTTCCATCAATCAAAGTTGAAGATCCTCCCGGAAGAAGAACAAAGTTAGATCCAACTCCGGTAGATTTCCAGCCAAGATCAGCGACATGGAAATAGTCAACGTTGTCTGCATAATGAAAACCAAAAACATTGAATTTACTTCCTGAAGAACTGTTCATCGATATTTTACCATACAGATCTGTGAAAGTATACGGTAGTCCAAGTGAATCGGCATAGGAATAAAGCGACTTAGAAGTTTTGTCCAGATAAGATGTTTTACCTGAAAAAATAAACGACGAGCTACCTTCAGCGCCTTCAGTTTCTTTTTTCAGCGGACCTTCTAAAAGTACTTTTGATGTAAACGGATTCGCAGCAATTTTTCCGCTTAATCTGTTTTTATTTCCATCGCGTGTTGTGATGTCCATGATTGAAGAGATCCTGTCCCCATACTCAGCATTGAATCCGCCTGTATAAATATCAGCACCACGAATAATATCTGCATCAAGCACTGAGTACAAGCCGATTGAATGAAAAGGATTATAGATGACCATACCATCGAGCAACAATTTATTCTGAATCGGTGTACCGCCTCTGATGTATAATTGTCCGCCCTGATCACCTGAAAAAATTACTCCCGGAACAACCTGAAGATATTGTGCAAGATCCGGTTCTCCTCCAATTGTTGGAACTTGCTTTATTTCTTTTGGCGTGATCTTATTAACTGAAACCCGCACATCTGTTTTCTTCGCTTCAGTTTCTGCGCTGATTACGACCTCTCTTATTTCTATTGCAGATTGTGAAATGTAAAGTTTTTTAGTGGTGATTGAGCCTGAAGTAATTTCAAGATCCATTTTTAGAGTATCATACCCGACAGATGTTACCATTAAAAGATATTTTCCCGCAGGTACTTTCGAGATATTAAAAAATCCATCAAGGTTAGTTTGTCCGCCAAAGGTTGTTCCACTTAGAAAAACGCTTGTATAAATTAATGGTTCAGAATTATCTTTGTCGTAAACAAATCCGCGGATCTCGCCGAATTGTGCATTTGAATTAAGAGCACAAAGCAGGATGACAAACAATGTTAGGAAATATCTGTTTTTCATAAAATAATTTTGGTCGATAAATGTATATAAATTCGGATTCGAATGTAGGACTTTGCCGCCTAAGAATTGTTAAAACAAGTCATGAAAAATCAAAAAAAATGGTTAATGATTTGTTAATTGAAGTTCAGTTACTCATTTGAAGGATTAAATCAAATTCCTGCTGAGTCACAGGCATAACAGAAAGGCGGCTGATTTTGATAAGTAGCATGTCTTTCAGTTTAATTTCTGTCTTTATCATTTTCAGCGAAACACTTTTTTTAAGTGAAC